>CACYDX010000200.1 GCA_902773255.1 Oscillospiraceae bacterium | reverse complement strand
TCCACCAAGATTACCGGACCAGCCGATTTTTTATCCCGTCCTCAATGAAGAATATGCTTCTGAGATTGCGGAAAAGTGGAATGTAAAGTTCTCTTCTGATCATAAAGGATATGTAACCAGTTTTGAAGTAGATGACGATTATTGTTCGCAGTTTGAGATTCATATTGTGGGAAACCATTATCATCAAGAATTATGGATTCCGGCTGAGGAGCTTAGTAATTTCAACAGGCATATAGTTGGACCGATAAGCGTTGTTGCTTCGTTTTCCGTTGATTAATCAAAATCGTGATCATTATAATTGTTCACTTTGAACCCCCTCGGGAATTTGAACCCCCCATGGCCCCGGTTGACCCCCCCTGAAGGGCAGGTGAACCCCCCTCCGGGAAATTCTATCAAAACAGTGCAACAAATCCAAAAAGAGAAGAAGGCGTTCCGTCAGGAAGGCTTTCTTCTCTTTTTCGACAGTTTTATCAGGATTCGAACGGGTGAGGAATTGACTGACATACAGGGGCATGTCAGAGCCGAACTCAGGCCTGATCCGCAGTTCAGGTCGAATTTTTTACCACATGTCAGGGTTTTTCCTCAACGATCACAATACGTCCCTGGCCGTACGGATCCTCGTATTCTTCGCCGATCACGCCGCCGAGCGATTCCGTGATATAGTCTATCAGGGTCTGGTTATCGATCTTGACGCAGTTCTGAAGGACAGGAGCCCCGTCAAACATCGTAAAACCATCGCCGTTGCTGAGAAGCCAGTAATTGTTTCCTGCCATAGTATATGTTTTTTCAGGATCGATCGGCTCTCCGTTCACCAGAACGTTCTTCACACGGCGCTCTCCCTTCACTCCCGAGAACATACCGTTTTCATCGGCAGTGCAGGAAGATTCCACATAGCTGTGGACCTCATATGTCAGACCGGATGTCTGCATAAAACCGCCGAACTCACCCGGAACGGCATGTGATCCCCATTCCAATGCATCCAAAATCTGCCGACCGGTGACCTCGAGCACGCACAACGAATTGCCGAAAGGAAACACACTGAGAATGTCGCGCAGTTTAATATTTCCTGCATTTATACTGGTGCGTATCCCTCCACCTCCCATAATAGCGATATCCGCACCGGACTGGATGCGGAAGGCATCCGCGCAGAAATCACCGAGGTTGGTCTCCGCTCTTCGGATCATACGGATCTGTCTCACGTTAGAGTCCGTTTCAACGGAATCGTTTATCGTAAGCTCGACCGCTGCGGTGGCGATCACTTCATCCAGCTTTTCATTGAGGACACTCTGCGCATCTTCGACCGCGAGGGACATTTCATTCTCTATATCAAGGAGTTCCGGCGCCGCCACAGCGTTTTTCCATGTGTAGAGGCCTGTGCTGACGGTTCCGTCCGCTGCGATCCGGCACCAGCCGATGCAGGCCAGTTTCGTGCCTACACCACCGCGGGGCACGTCTTTCCCGTCTTTGTTTTTCACGATCACCTGATCAGTATCATGACTGTGGCCGTCGAAGAACACATCTATGCCGGAAGTATGAGTGATTACATCCGCGTAAGTGTAGGGTGCGCTCTCCGCAGCGTTTCCGAGGTGCGCCACGGCAATCACATAGTCCGCTCCCTCCGCGCGTGCGGCATCCACTGCAGCCTGTACGGCTTCATATACTCCGTGTCCGTCACTGTCCTGAAGAAAACCGTAAACAAATTCTCCTTTTTCGTCCTTGAAGTTTGCAGGCATTGAACCGGTAAGAGTCTCCGGTGTGGTTATACCTATAAAGGCTATCCTTTTACCTGCCCGCTCCAGGATCACATAAGGCTTGAATACGAGTTCTCCCTTATAATTGAAATTGCAGCTTACATACGGAAAGTCAGCCTTTTCCACGAGAGAAAGGAACTGCTCCATACCGTAGTCAAACTCATGATTGCCGGGTGTGGCGACATCATATCCCAATTCATTCATCATGGGGATGATAGCCTCTCCCTTTGTCATCGTACCGATCGGCTCGCCCTGGATGCTGTCTCCGTCATCGACCAGAATGACCTCGTTGCCCTCTGCAGTAAAGTATTCTTTTACCTGCTGCAATCCCGCATAACCAAATCCCTGATCGATGCCGCAGTGGACATCAGAGGTATATAAGATCACTATGTCTCCGTTCTTTTCGACCGGGCCCGCTTCACGGATACTTTCCGTTGCCGGCTCTGACACCTGCGCCACTGTCTGGTTTTCTTTTACTTCCGCAGCAGGCCCTGCATCGGAAGGCGGAACCGTCTGTACGTGTCCAGTGACTGCATTTCCACATGCGGTCACTGAAAGAAACACCGCAACTGCAAGCAGAATACCAATTATCTTTATCGCATACGCTTTCATTTGATCTTATCCTCAGATTTAAATAGTTTCTCACAGGGTCCAGTTTATTATAGCACTATCGCAAAACCCTGCAAGCCGGAAAGTATTCATTAACACTTCACGGTCATCCCCATATATGTTATAATAAAAAAAGTTTTTTCGATTCTCCTATATTCAGGACGTGCCATGGTATCCGGAAACATTCAAAAAACGACAACAAAAAAGGAGCGTATCGCTGTCATTATCCTTTTGGCCGCGATACTGCTCCTTTATGCATTCTTTCTTAAAGATATACTCATCCCCTTTCTGAAGCTGGAAGCAAAACATGATCTTGAAGGAGCCAATGAGCTGCTTCTTTCCAAAGGGTTTTTCGGATCTCTTGCCGTTATACTCGTTGAGGCCATGCAAATGGTGGTGGTCTTCATTCCGGCGGAATTCATCCAGATCTCCAGCGGACTGAGTTACCCGCTCTATCTGTCACTGCTGTTATGTGACCTGGGTGTCTGTCTCGGTGCCACGATAATTTATCTGCTTGTGCATATCTCCGGCTTTCAGAGTTCCGCTTACCGGAAAAACCGCGAAAAGATAGAGCACCTCTATGTTTCCATGCATGAGCGGAACACGGTAATATTCATGTATCTTCTTTTCTTTATGCCCATCATCCCCTTTGGAGCTATATGCTATTACGGAAGCGGCAGCAAACTGAGTTACGGAAAGTATATACGCACGGTGGCAACAGGTGTTATCCCGTCCATTATAGTGTCTAATCTGATGGGTGAAGCCGGCGCAGCTTTTCTTGTACATGACCTTCCGCTGTGGAGCCTTATCTGTATTATCATACTTCTTGCTGCTGCTCTGTTCGTAATAATATACCTGTTCATGGACCGTTTCTGTTTCCGTTATTTCGATGAAACCCCGGATTCCCCGATGTATGCTCTGATATTTGCCATAGTTCGTTTATGGCATGGCAGAAAGCCCCAGCCGGTGATCGATGACCAACTGCTTTCCGAAACGGAGGCACCATATATTCTGCTTGCAAACCACGAATCTTTCTTCGATTTTTATTATATACATCAGCTGGCACATCCGAGAAACCCGACCTACCTCGTCAATGAATACTACTGCACGCGGCCTGTATTGAAAACAATGGCTAAGAAAGCCGGTATTATTCCAAAGAAGCTGTTTACAGCAGAGATGTCATCTCCGGTACGTATTATGCGGTCTCTAAAAAAAGGGTACCCGGTGGTCATCTTCCCAGAGGGACGTCTTTCTCCCGACGGGCGTTCCAACCCGATAGTTCAGGAAGGTGCTGCGTTTTACAAACGTCTGAATGTTGATCTCGTTCTGGTAAAGATCCGGGGTGCATACTATTCCGGGCCGAAATGGCGCAGCAAACGTTTCCGTACTGCAGTCAGTATCAAGGTGGAGAGAGTTATAGGGAAAGACGAACTCCGCCTTATGAGCGATGAGGATCTCAACGGCATGATTGCTTCAGTACTGTTCAACGATGCTTCAAAGGACAGGCTGTGCACATATCCGCACCCAGGCAAGGCAGAGGGTCTTGAGGGTATTCTATACCGCTGCTACGACTGCGGATCTCTTTATACCACAGTCGGCAAAGGAAATGAAATCTGCTGTACTGCATGCGGCAGCCGGCATACTTTTAATGAGCAGTATCTTTTTGATGATGCGCCCTATTCCATACCGGGATGGTATGAGACTATCCGTGAAGCAGAAAGAGAAGTGATCGATTCTTTTTGTCTGCATACGGATGTGCAGACCGTTATCTATGGGGCAAACGGCGGCAGAAAACGCAGGGAAACCGGAGAATGTACGCTTTCTCCCGATGCATTTACATACCGGTCAGACAGCATTGAGTTTTCAATCCCGACAGATAAACTCCCTGCTCTTGCATTTTCCTGCAACAAGGAATTCGAACTTTATCATGAAGGTGAGCTCTACTATTTTTATCCGGCAGAAAACAGGCAGCAGGTCGCCCGCTGGGCTCTCCTTGTCGATTTATTGGCCGAGCGCCGTTCCACCGGAAAACCTTAACGGAAGGTGACAGCAATATGAACAAGAGCGGAAAGCGCCTTATAAATATCTCTCAAAAGACCTTCATACAGGTTATAATACTTCTTGCAGTGCTGATGGCTGTTGCCATCATTCTTACATACATCGTTCCAAAAGGAGAATTCGGAACGAGGGCTGACGGTTCCGTTGATTACCTGACTTATATCACACGTGACGATCTTTCAGGAATACCGATAGCGCAGGGTATCTTCGCGCCGGTACTGGTTTTCTTCTCAGATGATGGTCTGACGCTGCTGATGCTTTCGCTTTTTCTCATGGTGATCTCCGCCGCTTTTCAGGTGATGAATGATGTCGGCGGCATACGCGCGTTGATAGGAGCAGTCTCAGACCGTTTCAGAAACAGAAGAATGCTCCTGCTGGTGCTGATATCATTTCTGTTCTACTGTTTCGGATCATTTCTAGGTCTTTTCGAAGAGATGCTCACCATGTTTCCGATAGTTGCGTCTTTGTGCGTTCTTATCGGGTTTGATTCATTCACGGGATTCATTTGCACCATCCTGTCATGCGGATTCGGTTTTGCAAGTGCAGTGACCAACCCGTTCACCGTTTTGCTGGCTTCCGGTATCATAGGCGTGAACCCGATGACCAACATATGGTTCCGAATAGTTATCTTCATATGCATGTTCCCGCTCCTGATCGTTTTTCTGTTTCTCTATCTGCGCCGTCTGGAAAAGGACCCGTCAGCAAGCCTGACAAATAAACATGATGAGACATTGCGGATCTCCGCGGAGGAATCCGTCTTACCGGACGTTGAAGCGGTTTCCGGGAAGCGTGTTCGTACGGTATACACCGTATTTCTGCTTGGCGCACTTGCCCTTATAATCATCTCATCAATGCTTGAAGCGACAAGAAGTTATTCCGTGGTATTCCTGATAGTTTATTTTCTTTTTGGAGGGATCGCTGCAGGCATCGCAGCCACGGGAAAAGCGCACTTTGTGCTGAAGAGTTTTCTCAGCGGCCTGCTGAGTGTTCTTCCTACGATAGTGTTCATTGCAATGGCGGCTTCGATCAAATTTATTTTTGACCGCGGAGCCATTCTTCCCACCATAGTGCATCAGATAAACGTCCTTGCGCAGGGACGAAGCCCGTTCGGCATAGCCCTGATCATATACTTCATAGTGCTCATACTGGAGTTTTTCATTTCTTCTTCCAGCGCAAAGGCTATACTCGTGATGGGACTTCTGGCGGTAGTGAACGTGGGTCTGAGCAAATCGATGATGGTATTGCTTTATACTTTCGCCGACGGATACACCAATGTTCTGTTCCCTACTTCGCCCGTACTGCTGATCTCTCTGTCCATGATCGAAGTGGACTATATCAAATGGATAAGGAAGAGTCTGCCGCTTTTTGCCGTGAACTTTATTATGGTCATTCTGTTTATTGGTCTGGGCATCATCATAGGTTACTGATCCGCTATCAAATGTTTATCCCGGATCTCACGATCTGAGTATTCCAGTTTTTTGAAAGAGGGCAAAAAATATGAGCAGTTTCAAAGACCTTCGTATAGTTGATAATTTCTATCAGACCAGTTCCTATATCCCGATGCCTACGGTAATGATCTCCAGTCTTGCCGAAGACGGGAGCACATCAGTCGGTTCCTATTCTCTCTGCTTCCCGTATTACATAGCGGGAAAAGACTATTACGCGCTTATCCTTGAAGCTCGCAACTCCTCGAACACCGCCCAGCATCTGCTGGCCGGACGCCGTCAGATAGCAATAAACTATATGCCTGAAGGCAGAGGATACCATAAAAAGATCGTCGCGCAGGGATGGCCCGGTGATACCCCGGCGGAAAAAATGAAGAATTTCGGGTTCAATCTTGAGGACGGTCTATGCATAGCCGAGGATCCCTCAACTCCACGGCCTAAAGTCATTTCCGAAGCATATCAGGTGATGGAGTGCACCTGGATGTGTGAGCTCGAAAATGCTTCTGAGGACATCGGCAGACAGCTTTCGGACGGATGCTATTCTCCCCCCTACCGTGATTTCAACGGCATCACAAGCCAATACGGAGCTCATTTCATCCTGCGCATCGACAAAGTGCTGATGAAACCGAAGTATTATGACAATATCATTGACGGAGTCAAGGGAAAACTCTGGCCGAACGTGCTGATATGTCACGGCTACAGGGACAGCAAGAACTTCTGGTTTGCAAGGACGCCGCGTCTTGTCCCGGAACTGCTTCCGCTAAGAAACGCAACTTTGTCCTCCGTCCGTTATGCAGCGGACAGAACCGATCCGAACGTCCACTTCACGGATGATGCTCTTGAAATGCTTCTGAACGTACCGCGGATCTTCCTTCCCACTGTTCTGAAGGGCTGTGTCGCATGGGCTAAAGAACACGGTGTGACAGAAGTCACCGCAGCCGAGATGAAAATAATCAATGACAAACGTTCCAAAGAAAAGGGTAAAGGCTGATCGTCGTATTTCATGTTCGAAGAATATACCGCTTAAACCGGACCGCATGGGAAGCCTGTACAGTTTCTTCCGGTCCGGTTATATTTGATCCGGTCTTCAGTTCCGGCAATATTGAATTGTATAATCTCCTTTGATATACTGTGTTCCATTAATGACATTTGCGGGGTCGATGTTATGTATTATCTTATAAAGGAAACTCTGGTTCCATGCACCGCCGGGGAAGCTCTTGCCGGTGTTTCACCTTTTGCTGCCATTCTCACCCGTGATGAATGGCTTGAAAACAAAGATTCATTTGACATGGGTGAAGATCTGGATCTGGATCTTGACAAGCCCGCAGGACATATCACCCGGGCTATAGTAAATATAGATTCCCTGACAGGGAGCATAGCCATCCCTGAAATGAGTTATTCCACTGAGATCACCGGATGCTTTTCATTTGCTCTGGATGAGAAAGGTGTCGTATTTATTGACGATGCCGGACTTGCTGAAACAATTATCAATGAGATATCAAAAAACAAAAAGACCCAGATGCCGAGTCTGGAACGCTTTCTTTACGATTTTCTTGAGCAGATGATAAGCCAGGACCTTGAAATGCTCGAGATGATGGAACAGGCCCTTGATAAAATGGAGGATGAGATCCTGACCGAGATTACTTCCGATTCCCTTTCCAAGCTGAATACAGTCAGAAGCAAACTACTGGATCTGCATCTGCATTACGGTCGCCTGATAGACTTCGGACAGGAACTTCAGGAGAATGAAAACGGATTCTTTGAAGAGGATAATATCCGCTATTTCCGACTTTTCACGCAGCGTGTGGAGCGTCTGCGCGATACCGTTTCCAATCTCCGTGATTACACGGTGCAGCTGAGGGAGCTTATCCAGACAAGGATAGATGAAAAACAGAACAGGATCATGACTCTGCTTACCGTCATTACCACCATCTTCACTCCCCTCACACTTATCACCGGCTGGTACGGAATGAACTTCAAATACATGCCGTCGCTTGAATCCAAGATAAGCTATCCCATCGTTATAGTTGTATGTATTTCGATCGTCATCGGATGTATATTATGGTTCAAGAAGAAAAAGTGGCTGTAAAGTGTATATCCTGTACTGCCGAAAAGAGACCGGAACAGTTTAAAAAACTGTTCCGGTCTCTTTTAAGTCTTTCTCTCACTAT
>CACYDX010000199.1 GCA_902773255.1 Oscillospiraceae bacterium | reverse complement strand
TTCCGGAAAGAGTCCGAAAACGTCAGCTTTGATATTATAGTAGACTTGTCAAGGCTTGTCAACACAATTTTTGTGTTGTATAATCCAGAAAAACCGGCATTTCGGATGGATTTTTAATGAGAGAATTCATTATTGCAAAGAACGATTCCGGGCAGCGTTTAGACCGTTTTGTCGGCAAGGCCGTTCCGCTGCTGCCGGAGTCTCTTCTTCAAAAATACATAAGGCTCAAACGAATAAAGGTGAACGGCAAAGGTTCAAAGCGCGACTGCCGTCTTGCCGAGGGCGACCGTATCTCCCTTTATATAAATGACGAGTTCTTTGAAACTCCGCGTGAGGAGAACGCTTATCTGAAAGTCGGCACTCCGAAGCTGGACATAGTCTATGAAGATGGCAACATTCTGCTCGTCGACAAGAAGCCAGGGGTGCTCTGTCACAGCGCCGGCAACTGGGACTATAACACGCTCATTGCGAATATCCAGGCATATCTCGCTCAGAAGGGCGAATGGGATCCCAGAAAGGAAAACTCTTTCACCCCCGCTCTCTGCAACAGGATAGACCGCAACACCGGCGGCATAGTGATCGCAGCCAAAAATTCCGAATCTCTGAGGATACTCAATGAAAAGATAAGAGACCGCGAGATTGAGAAATACTATCTCTGCGCCGTTCAGGGCCGGCCCAAACCTTCTGAGGGCAGGCTGGAAAACTATCTTTTCAAGGACTCAGCAAAGAATCAGGTATACATCAAAAAGAAAAACGAGCCCGGAGCCAGAACTGCCGTGACCGAATACCGAGTGCTCCGTTCCGCAGGCGGTCTTTCACTGGTGGAATGCAGGCTGCTCACCGGCAGAACGCACCAGATACGCGCGCAGATGGCCTATGCCGGCTATCCTCTGCTCGGCGACGGAAAATACGGAGTGGAAAAACTGAACCGTTCATACGGTGAAAAAGGACAGGCCCTGTATTCATATAAACTTGAATTTTCTTTTCCGACGGACGCCGGTATACTCGAATACCTCCGCGGAAGGGTGTTCACGGTGAACAGGGTGGACTTTGCCGAGAAATACTTTGGAATAACAAAACCGGAGTTCTGAAATGCTGAAACTTCTGATAAAACTGTTCATTCACGACAGTGAAAACTGCAATGAACCGCGTGTCCGCACCGCATACGGCACACTATGCGGTGTCTACGGGATAATACTGAACCTGATACTGTTCGCGGGGAAATATGCTGCAGGTCTCATCTCCGGATCAGTCGCCATAATCGCGGATGCTTTCAACAACCTTTCTGACGCCGGTTCCTCTGTAATTACGCTGCTGGGTTTTGCCCTCGCCGGCAGAAAGCCAGATCCCGAACACCCCTTCGGCCACGGCAGGATAGAGTACATAACGGGGCTTGCGATAAGCGTAATCATCATCCTCGTAGGCGCAGATCTCGGGAAAAACTCTGTTGAAAAGATCCTGCACCCCACTCCTGTGGAGGCCGGACTGCTGCCCGCACTCATTCTCGTCGCCGCGATCGCAGTTAAGATATATATCTCCTTCTATAACCGCGCTATCGGCAAAAAAATAAACTCATCCATCATGCAGGCGACCGCGCTCGATGCCCTTACCGACACCATCTCCACTTTCGTTGTGCTTATATCGATGGCTGTTTCATATTTCTTTAAAATCAATATCGACGGCTGGGCCGGTCTCTTCGTTGCAATGTTTATCATCTACGCAGGTTACAGCGCCGCCAAGGATACGATCGCACCGCTGCTCGGCAGCGCCCCGGACCCTGAATTCGTACGAAGCATAGAAGAGACCGTCATGGCACATGAGGAAATACTCGGGATACATGATCTTTTCGTGCACGATTACGGACCGGGAAGAGTATTCATCTCACTGCATGCCGAAGTTAACGGACATGGAGATTTCTTCGGACTTCACGACGTGGTCGACAGTGCCGAGACCGAACTTAAGGAAAAGTACGGATGCCTGGCTACGATACATATGGATCCTATAGATTCTTCAAACCCTGAGACCAATAAGCTTCGCGATGATGTGCTTACTAAACTCCACGAGGAGATCAGCGAAGAAATCCGCATACACGATTTCCGTGTAGTTCCCGGCCCCTCGCATACCAACCTGATTTTTGACGCCGCCGTCCCTGTTGACTTCAGGCTCAGTGACGCCAAACTCGAATCGCAGATCAAGGAGATCGTAAGCTCATCCTTCGAGCATTGCTTTGCTGTTGTCAATATAGACCGAATAACCGCGTAAATAAATGAATATCAAAAGCCGCACGCAGATTAAATGCGTGCGGCTTTTTGATGTTCGATGTCTGTTTCAGTTTTTCACATGCACATCCAGACGGTTGAACGGGATGGTTATGCCGTTGGCATCAAATGCGGCATTGACCTTTTCGAGCAGGTCGAAGTATACATCCCAGTAATTCCCGGTCTTTGTCCAGGCTCTGAGCGTTACCTTAACCCCGTTGCCGGCACCGTAATCGGACACGCGCGCAAACGGTGCAGGATCCTTAAGAACATTCTCGCAGCCTTCGCAGACCTTGAGGATGGTCTCTTTTACCTTCTCCGGATCGTTTCCGCCTACGGAGAACACATGGTCGACACGGCGGAGATCCTTCTCGCTGAAGTTCTGGATGCTTCCGGAAGACAGTGCTCCATTCGGGAGATATACCACCTTGTTGTCCACAGTGACTATCTTGGTGTTCACTATACGGATATCCTCAACTACACCTTCATAACCCTGTGCTGAAATATAATCTCCGATCTTGAACGGTCTTGTGATGAGAAGCAGTGCGCCTCCTGCGAGATTGCTGAGCGCTCCGTTTACCGCAAGGCCTGCGCTGACACCAAGAGCTGCCACGAGCGCAGCAATGCCGGTCGTATCGATCCCGAGGAAGCCGGCAAGGGATATCACCACGACCACCTTAAGCCCTATCTTGATAATATAAGTCAGGGTCTTTGTGAGTGTCTTATCAAGTTTCCCCGCGTCCAGAAGTTTCTTCTCCGCTTTGCGGGCTACCGCGTTGATGATCTTGAAGGCGACGATCAGGATGATCAGTGCGATTATTACTTTCGCGCCGGTAGTCAGCCAGCCTGCCAGTGTTGTTTTAAGTGCGTCCATTTTTAGTTTCCTCCTTTTATATTTTTAATTTTATTTTTTTCCATATCCGCTGTCATAGGCGTTGCCATATGCCACGCGGATGAACTTCCAGATATATTCATATGCGCTTGTGCCAGGTGCAAAAGCATTCTTATTCTGCAGAGCTACAAACCCAACGGAACGGCTTACGGTGCCGCCATAAAACACGATCTCATCACCATCGCTGTTTTTTAATATCATATATGGTCTCATTGCAAGGTCCTGCCCGCAACAGTCATCCGGAATATTAGAGATAACACTCGTATATTGCAGGGAACCATTTGTTTTTGAAAAAATACAGTCAGTCTCTCCCTGTCTAAAAGCAACGCCCCGTTTGTCTCCCGCTGTAGCAAAGGTGAGGCCGGCGCCGCTCAATACACTCTCCCATTGAACAATAGTGCCGTATTCTGAAAGTTTATATCCTTCCAGACCCTCTTCAATCAGTGATGTTCTCAAAGACTCGCTGATTGAAGTAATGATCCTGATGCCCGACACACCCGTTACTCTTATGGAAACACCTTTATATTCGAGAAGATTACTGAGATGATTTAATTCCACTGCCGTACATGTATGGTCGGTATCATTCAGACTGAGCTTAAACACTCTCATTGATATCGGGTACTGCTTTGTCTGATCTTCAGCCTCGCTTGCTCCATAAACATATACGATTGCAAAGCCCGGTTTTCTGCCGTCTATTACTATCTGCCTGCTGCGGTCACATACAGCGCCGTTGATCTCCAGGATACCCTCGGGGATCGAGGACAAATCAACGACATAGCCTGTTTTTTGTATTATCTCCTGTGCCTTGATAACCTCTCCGCATACCGAACAGTGGCTTCCCTCGCTAAGCCCCTCGGTATCAAACCCGGGTTCGATCGCGGGATCGATCACTATTGTATGTCCCTTTGCAGGGATAGCTTCATCAAAACTGTTTTCACAGAGGCTGCAGGTATATCTCCTTACTCCGTCTTCCGTGCAGGCTGCTTCCTTTACAGTGACCCCGTCATCATATGCATGGCTGCTCCAGGTCAGCTTTTCAGCCCCGTACTGAAGCATAGTATACTCATCCCAGCCTTCTTTCAGGCAGGAACACCATACTGCAGAAGTGACTCCCTGAAAACTGAGTTCACCTATAGCAGG
>CACYDX010000198.1 GCA_902773255.1 Oscillospiraceae bacterium | reverse complement strand
TTTTGGTAATTTTGAAAACACATAATTATACCATAGCTACCATTTTTCGCTTTTTGCAAAGAAAAAGCCCCGCACGAGGCGAGGCTGTAGTGTCAAGGTATTAAACTGATCTGAACATCAGCTGCAGGGACGGCTTGAAAAAGCGCTCCTGACAGCTCTGCAAAGCTTACCACCAGGACATGATCCAGCGATAGAGATCCTCATAACGGTGAGCGGAATTCCTCCATGAGAAGTCCATCCTCATTCCGCGTGTAGCGATCTGGTTCCAGCGGTCACGCTCTGTGAAATAGATAGTCTTTGCATAGTTGATAACGCTGAGCATATCATCGGCGTTGTAGTTTGTGAAAGAGAAACCCGTTCCGGTATTGTCATACATATTGTAGGGCTGAACGGTGTCCTTCAGACCGCCTGTTTCACGGACTATCGGAACAGTGCCGTAACGCAGGGCTATGAGCTGGGTAAGTCCGCAGGGCTCAAAACGAGACGGCATCAGCATAGCGTCTGCGGCAGCATAGAGCTTATGCGCCCTGTTGTCGGAATAGTAAATATTCGCCGAGACTCTCTCGGGATATTTCCACTGATAATGTCTGAACAGGTTCTCGTATTTCTCGTCGCCCGTACCAAGCACAACGAACTGCGTATGTTCATCTGTTATCTGCTCGATAACGTGCTCGACAAGATCAAGACCCTTCTGGTCGGTCAGACGGGAAATTATGCCTATCATGAACTTGTTGTCATCAACAGGCAGACCAAGCTCCTGCTGAAGCCCGCGCTTATTGAACACCTTCTTTTTGAAGGTCTTTGCAGTGTAATGCTCATAGATCTGTATATCCGTTCCCGGAGCATACACTTCATAGTCAATGCCGTTTACTATGCCGCAGAGGTTCGGGTTCTTGTGGCGCATAAGTCCGTCAAGTCCCTCACCGTAATAAGGCATCTGTATTTCCTGAGCGTAGGTATCGCTAACGGTGGTGACATAGTCACTGAACACAACGCCGCCCTTGAGCATATTGGCATCCTTCTTGAACTCAAGATTGTCAGTTGAGAAAACATACTCGGGGAACGCAGTAAACTTTTTGAAAGTCTCTATGTCCCAGATTCCCTGGAACTTGAGGTTGTGTATAGTCATCATGGACTTTATGCCCCAATAGAAGCTGTTATCCCTGAACAGTGTCCTGAGGAAAACAGGAACAAGAGCAGCCTGCCAGTCGTGGCAGTGTATCAGGTCAGGGCGGAAGCCTATAGTAGGCAGTATGGAGAGTGCCGCCTTGCTGAAGAATGTAAAACGCTCGATATCCCACTTGAGATTGTTGGTGTAGGGGGAGTCGCCGCCGAAATAGGCCTCATTGTCGATAAAGTAATAGTGTATGCCCTCATGCATATACTCCATTATACCAACATACTTGTGATCCGGCAGATGTCCTAAAGGCATATAGAAGCTTGAGACATAATTGAAATGCTGGCGGTACTCCCACGGTATGCACATATACTTGGGGATAACCACACGGACGTCAAATTCATCCTTGTTCAGCATTTTGGGGAGCGCGCCGACAACATCAGCCAATCCGCCTGTCTTTATAAACGGATAGCATTCCGATGCCACAAAAAGAATGTTTCTCATATTCATTTCTCCGTTCTTATTAAAATAGTGCTTTTCAAAGCACAAATACCTAACCAATTTAATTATATAAAATTTATCTCAAATATTCAATACATATTTTAATTTTTTGTCTGTTTTTTTGTATAATTTCTGAAAAGCTCACTGTATTTCTATCCACAGAAAAAAAACAGCTCCCGTATTTCTACGAGAGCTGTCAGATCACGATTTAGTTTAGTTTTCCGAAACAACGATCTGGTCGATAGTCGTACCGTCAGGATTGGATACTACAATAAGGAAGGTAAAGGGTCTGGCGCCGGTAGTCTGCCTGATCTGGGTTATCGTGGATGATATCGAAGAGGGTATACCACTGCGGAAGCCGGAGATGAACTGCTGCCCATCAGAAGTGTTGGGATCAACAGTCTGATTAAGGATCAGATTGAGAACTATCTGATCATCGCCGTTATAGGAGATCTGAACATTTGCATCGCTGCCAACACTGCTTTGTACACTCTGCTGAAGAGCGCTTGTTCCGCCAATGGTGTCAAGCACTTCCTTTATGCTGCGCTCGGTTGCCGAGGGCATTACCGCTGAGGCCTGATAGATAGGCTCATAGAAGGAGGGTTCATCATCGTCATCATCTATGTAATATGACGGATCATAGTAGTAGGACGGTTCATCGATGATATCATACGAGGTCTGTGTCTGCGAACCGGTCTGCTCGGAAACCACCATCTGATCAATAACTGTGCCGTCGGGATTGGATACCACCATCAGGAAGGTAAAGGGTCTGGCGCCCGTAGACTGTCTGATCTGAGTGATCGTAGGTGCTACAGAAGCGGGCATCTCATTGCGGAAGCTCGAGAGGAATTGCTGTCCCTCGGCAGAATTGATATCGACAGCCTGGTTCAATACCAGATTGACGATTATCTGGTCATCGCCGTTATAGGAAACCTGAGCGTTCGCATAGGAACTCACATTGCTCTGCAGACTCTGCTGAAGAGCGCTTGTACCGCCAATACTGTCAAGCACTTCCCTGATGCTGCGTTCTGTTGCCGAGGGCATTACAGCGGAAGGCTGAGGTGTATATGAGGGCTGTACGGTAGATTCAGCAGGAACAGGCTGTGTCTGCGAGGTCTGACCAAAGGGATTTGACTGTACAGTCGAGGCTCCGCTGTTAGCATCGCTTATTGCGGTGCCGTTGCTTGCTCCGCCGAACAGACCGCCGCCGGAAGAGCTTTCGTTTCCGTCGCCCGAGCAGGCAGTCATTGCAATTGCTGCTGAGGCGAAAAGTGCCGTGATAAGAATAGTAAATGATCTTTTCATAATTATCATCTCCGTATTTTTTTATTTAGCCAAATACAGCTCAAGCGGTATTTCCACAATTATATCTCATATCGTCTTATTTTGCAATACATACGAAAAAATAACGGTACATATAATCGACAGGAAATCAGCCCGGGTTCTTTGACTGCTGTGTGCTGCTTTCCTGCGCATATGCCTTTGACTGCTGAGTACTGCTTTCCGGCGCAGATGCCTTTGACTGCTGAGTACTGCTTTCCGACGCTGATGCCTTTGACTGCTGCACGCCGCTTATGCCGTCGTTATCGTAAATTATCTCATACAGCAGCTTGCCGTCGGGGTCAAGGTACCTTACCGCAACGGTAATGTTCT
>CACYDX010000197.1 GCA_902773255.1 Oscillospiraceae bacterium | reverse complement strand
GAGATCCGTTTGAGAGGATCGAAGCTGGGCGGCTGGAGAATATCCTGACGACTGTCGCAGAAATGCGGAGTGCTATTGTTCGCGCTAAGATTCTTCTTTCGAAGGTAAGCGGCCGAAGCACAACGCTTCGGCCGAATTTTTTACCCGAAAAAGGGAAGGAGAAAACAAAATGAATCGCACAATAAGGATCCTCGCTGCTATCCTCTCAATGGTAATGCTTCTCGGACTGGCCGCATGCGGCAGTTCATCCGCACCGGCTCCCGCAGCTGCTCCTGCAGCTTCAACGGCAGATACCTCTGCCCCGTCCGTACCCTCCGGAGTTGAAGACGGAGTCCTCACCGTAGCAATGGAATGCGCATACGCCCCATATAACTGGGCTCAGCCCGATGATTCCAACGGCGCTGTCCCCATCAAGGGCACCAACATGTTTGCCAACGGCTATGACGTCATGACCGCAAAGCAGATTTGTGAAGCCAACGACTGGGAACTTGAAATAGTCCAGCTTGAATGGGACAGCCTGATACCAGCTGTCATGGCCGGAACTGTTGATGCAGTCATCGCTGGTCAGTCAATGACCTCCGAGAGGATGGAGTCCGTTGATTTTGCCGGACCTTACCTCTATGCATCCATCGTCTGCCTTACTCTTCAGAACAGCCAGTTTGCCTCCGCACAGGGCAAGTCAGACCTTGCCGGCGGCACTGCCACCAGCCAGAGCGGAACCATCTGGTATGATTCATGCCTGCCTCAGATCGAGGGAGCAAACATTGCCACTGCAGCTGCTGACGCTCCGTCCATGCTCATGGCTCTAGAGAGCGGCACTGTCGACTTCGTATGCACCGACATGCCTACAGCTCAGGGTGCGCTTATAGTCTATCCTGATATGGTGATCCTGGACTTTGCCGGCAGCGGTGATGATTTCGAGGTCAGCGAGGAAGAGGTCAATATCGGTATTTCCGTTGCCAAGGGCAACACCGTTCTTCTTGATGCCATGAACGCTGTGCTCAGCACCAAGACCGCCGATGATTTCAACGCACTCATGGCACAGGCTACAGCCATCCAGCCCATCGGCTGATCCAAAGCATTATACTTAACTGATTCCGATCCACCTGGAGGACAATAATGTTCGCTGAACGCGTTTCCCTCTTATTCAAAGACATTGCCGCTCTTATGAGCACTTACGGCGGAGCATATCTCAAGGGTGCCGGCAGCACCCTCCTGCTTGCCATAATTGCTACCTTCATAGGCTGTATCATAGGTTTTATCTGCGGCATACTTCAGACCATACCGCTGAATCCGGGAGATGGCGCTGTGAAGAGATTCCTTCTGGGAGTCATAAGGGTCATAATCAGGATCTATGTGGAAGTATTCCGCGGAACACCGATGATACTGCAGGCGGTATTCATCTATTACGGGCTTCCGTACTTTTCCGGGAACCGGCTGCAGTTTACCAGCATCTGGGGGGTGGCGATACTTGTTGTCTCCATCAACACAGGAGCATATATGTCCGAATCGGTAAGAGGAGGCATCCTCTCCATCGATCCGGGGCAGACCGAGGCGGCAAAGGCCATAGGAATGACGCATTTCCAGACCATGGTAAACATCATCCTTCCGCAGGCTCTCAGAAACATCATGCCGCAGATAGGAAACAACTATATAATCAACGTCAAGGACACATCTGTAATGTTCATAATCGGCTTCATAGAGTTCTTTGCCGTACACAAGATGGCAGCGGGAGCCACTTTCAAGTATTTCCCGAGTGCCACCGTTGAGATGGCAGGCTATCTGTGCATGACGCTGCTTGCTTCATTTATTCTGCGATGGGTTGAGAAGAAGATGGATGGTTCAGACAGCTACGAGCTTGTCAACGATGATCAGCTCGTGATGACTGCCGGGACTTATAATCATCCTGCCAAAGGCAGCCCCTTCGATGAGCGGAGCACAGAATATACGGAAGGGAAAAGGTGAAGCCCATGGATGAACTGATTCTTCAGGTAAATCACCTTTCCAAGACCTTCGGAAACAACGAAGTCCTCAAAGACATCGACTTTACAGTAAGCAAAGGTGATGTAATAAGCATAATCGGAGCGTCCGGCTCCGGGAAATCCACGCTCCTTCGCTGCATCAACCTTCTGGAGACGCCGACGGGAGGTGAGATACTTTTCCACGGCGAGGATGTTGCCCGCAGGGGAGCTAATGTGCCGGCATACAGAGCGAAAGTCGGGATGGTATTCCAGACATTCAATCTTTTCAGCAATCTCTCGGTTCTCGAGAACTGTGTCATCGGGCAGATAAAAGTCCTCAACAGGAGCAGGGAAGAAGCTAAAAGCAACGCACTGCAGTATCTGACTAAGGTGGGTATGGGTCCGTACATCAATGCAAAGCCTCGCCAGATCTCAGGCGGACAGAAGCAGCGTGTGGCGATAGCCAGAGCACTCGCAATGAACCCTGAAGTTCTCCTTTTTGATGAGCCTACGTCAGCGCTTGACCCGGAGATGGTCGGAGAAGTTCTCAATGCCATGCGTACCATAGCGGATGATGGAATGACGATGCTTGTAGTGACACATGAGATGGGATTTGCAAGAGAAGTATCCAACAGGGTCGTATATATGGCTGACGGAGTGATTTGTGAACAGGGAACTCCGGAGCAGATTTTCGAGCATCCTCAGCAGGACAGAACGAGAGAATTCCTCTCAAGAACAAGAAAAGATCAGTAACAGAACAAAAAAGCACCGCGGAGTACAGCTCCGCGGTGCTTTTTGATTATCAATGATTCCTATCTTGTCCTTATATTATTCCAGTCCTCAACATCGCAGCGACCGTCCCTGTCGTTGCCGACTGCAACAAGAGTTCCATCGGCTTTCAGGCCTATAGTATGAGCTGTGCCGGTGGAAACGGCGATTATGTTCTCCCAGTCTTCAACATCACATTCACCGTTTTCATTCCATCCTGCGGCGACTACTGTCCCGTCAGACTTGAGACCGACAACGTGCCAGCCGTTGGCTGAGATCGCTACTATATTCTCCCAGTCCCCAACATCACACTGTCCGTATGTGTTATCACCTACCGCTACGACTGTTCCATCCCTTCTCAATCCGACAGTGAACGAGACACCCGTTGAGACCGCGGTAATGTTATTCCAGCCTGAAACATCAAACTGACCGTAGTTGTGTGTAGCTCCCGATATATCCTTGGT
>CACYDX010000196.1 GCA_902773255.1 Oscillospiraceae bacterium | reverse complement strand
GATAGCCTGTGCAGCTACGGAGCGCACGCGGAACACAGCCGAGAAAAGGTTGGTCCTGGGTCTGAGATGCTGGATGGTGCGAAGATATTCAAGAGAGTGCCTCTTCTTCTGCAGAGGATAGTCGGGCGTGGATACGCCTTCCACGGTTATCTTCCGGGCCTTGAGTTCAAAGGGCTGCGGCGCATCGGGTGTGAGCACAGATTACCTTCTCAAGGACGAGATCGAGCAGACGGAACCGGGCCAGCTGGTTGCATCGGACAGCGATCTTCGCACCGTATCGATGGAGGAAGCCTCTTCTTTTCTGAAGATGCGTGAGTACATCGCGCCGAGGATCGCACTCGGAGTGATGCTTTGCATCCTCTCCCCAATACTTATTATATTACTCTCCGGAGCCGTCGAGACGGGTCTGATCAACATCAGCGAGAGCAGGGCTGTGGGCATGGGACTTGTGCTGCTGTTCGCAATGGCAGGCTGCGCAGTTGCGCTGTTCGTAAGCTCGGGGCTTCGCGCAAAGCCATATGAATACCTTGAGAAAGAAAACATAGATACTCTTTACGGCGTTGACGGCATGGTACGGGACCGCAGGGAAAGATTCCAGCCTGTTTTCAGCCGCCAGCTTATAATAGGTATTGTACTGTGCGTGATATCCGTGATGCCGCTGTTCATAGGAATGGTTTTCGCTGAGGAGGACAGCTTCATTCACATCGTCTCTGTCGGCATATTGCTTGCGATGGTGGCGATCGGAGTGTTTCTGATAGTGCGCGTGGGAATAATATGGGGCGGCTTCAGCCAGCTGCTCGAGGAGGGTGATTACTCGCGCTCCTCCAAGGAGGATACGAGAAGGCTCGGCTGGATCAACGGCTGCTACTGGATGCTCGTTACGGCGGCTTTCCTCGCGTGGAGCTTCATCACCAACAGCTGGGACAGATCCTGGATCATATGGCCTGTCGCAGGAGTTGCATACGGGGCGATATATGCCATATTCAAGGCAGTGAGGCAGAAGAGCGCATAAAATACCGGACATCAAAAAAACACCCTCATTTTGAGGGTGTTTTAATTTTTACCGCCGTTTCAGCAGGCGGGGATCAGATCCGCAAGCCTGCCGTCCTCGCCTATGGCGCCTATCTGATGTGCGAGGTCCTCCAGTTCAGCCTGAAGCGCATCGGAGAAGTCCGTGCCGGTGACTTTTCTTTCTTCGATAAGACGGGCTTCGATCTCGCCGGGCATAAATATCTCCTTCACGCCGGTGGCCGTGCGGCTGTTCTTGAGCATGGATGCATAGGCTGAAGCATGCTCTTTGAAGCGCTCAACATTCAAAAAGTGCGCAATATCAAGCAGGATCACGGCAAAGCCGGTCTTCTCGGGCTTCAGGTCCTCCACGAAGGGTATCTCGGCGCTGGTGAGCGCATCCGAAAGAATGCCGCCGAACATATCCACAAACACAGCGAGACCATAGCCTTTGTGACCGCCCACGGGGCGGACGCAGTAGGCTGCGTGGGGATCGGTGGTGGGATTGCCGTCATAGTCATTGGCCCAGCCCTCGGGCATCTCCTTATTCTCGCGGCGATAGGCCTGGACCTTGCCGATGGCGACACCGCTGGTGGAAATGTCGATTACTATCGGGCGGTTCGGATCTGTTGTGGGGCAGCCGAGGATGATGGGATTCGTTCCGATGAGACGGTCTGCGCCGCCGTAAGGAGCCATACATGGATAGGTGTTGCTCACGACGATGCCGATCACGTTGTCCTCCGCCATGCGATGACCGTAATAGCCGCCGCAGCCGATGTTGGCGCTGTTGCGTGCAACGCCTGCGGCAACGCCGTATTTGCGTGCGCGTTCGAGCACCGCATCATAAACGCGGTTCACTGCCGCGATGCCTGAGCCGCCGCCGCAGTCGAAGGCGAGGGAAGCATCCGAATCCTTCACGCATCGGAAGTCAGGCTGCGCGACCAGCGCGCCGACCATATACTGCCGGATATAGGTGCAGAGCCGTGACAGCCCGTGGGAATAGGTACCCGTGAAATCAGAGTGGGTGACAACAGCCGCCAGCGAGGCCGCGTCGCTTTCAGACACGTTCAGCGCCGCTAGCAGGCGCTTGATCAGAGCGATCTCCTGATCGTAGGAAAGATGCATCATGGTGAATACCTCCCGTATTGTCTTGTTGATCTCAGTTTCGCTTTATTATAAAATACCATATGCTTACACGAATTGCCAATAAAGAAAACCTCGGGGATCCGAGGTTTTGCTTTTTTATACGATTATCGACGCTCTGCTGCCGCCTTCTTTTTCTTTTGTCACGACGATCTGTCTGTCGATCCTGTTCTTCAGTTCGGCAACATGCGAGATGATGCCCACAAGCCTGTTGCCGTCCGCAAGCCCGGACAGAGCCTTCATCGCCTGATCCAGCGACTCATCGTCCAGCGAGCCGAAGCCCTCGTCCACGAACATGCTGTCGAGCTGCACGCCTCCGGCAGAAGCCTGAATCTCGTCCGAAAGCCCGAGCGCCAGCGAGAGAGATGCCTTGAAGGATTCCCCTCCCGAAAGCGTCCTGACGCTCCGGACCGATCCGTTGTAATGATCTATCACATCAAGATCAAGTCCGCTCTTGCTGCGCAGGTTTTCCGCATCCTCCCGGCGCTTGAGTTCATACTGTCCGCCTGACATCACCATGAAGCGAGTGTTTGCCCTGGCGATGATCCTGTCGAAATAGGTCGTCTGGATATAGGTCTCGAGCATGATCTTCTCCTTGCCCGAAATGCTGCCGTTGGCTGTGTTGGAAAGCGATCTGAGCCAGATGTATCTGCTTTCGAGTGCAGCAAGATCGCCGGTCTTCACCTTTATGTTGTCCAGCGTTCTTTCATTCGCACTGATCCTTGCGTAGAGGGTCTTCCTCTTTTCGGAGATCTCCTCTCCCTTTGCGGTGAGAACGTTCTTTTTTTCCGTCTCGGTCTTTTCATCGAGCGCTTGCTCTTCAGACAGCTGCCCCTTCAGGATCATGATCGAGGCGCCGAGTTCCCGGATCATGTTCTCAGAGGCCTTCAGTTCGTCATCCGCTTTCTTCAGTGCCGCATTGAAGGTATTTACCTCTGCTTCGATCGCACTGATCCTCGCCTGCGCCGCCGCACGGCTCTCAAAGCGCAGGGCAGCCCTGTCAGCTTCGCGGTGTTTTATCTGCGAGTCAAGAGCAGCTTCTTTTGCCGCGATCTCACGGCCAATATTATCGCCTTTCTGCTTTAACTCATCCAGAGCGGATTCGTACTTAGGGATATCCCTGTTCAAGGTATTCCGGCGTTCGACCCTTTCATCCTCTTTCCTGATCTCCGCGCCGAGCTCTTTGATACGGCTGTCCAGCTCCGTGAGCCTGCTCCCGGTCAGATCTGCTGCCGCCTCCGTTTCCGCACCGGGCAGAAGCTCTGCGAGCTGATCCTGTATGTGCCGTTCCGCTGCCTCCCTGTCCGTATTTGCGGCAATGTATCCGGTCCTTTTTTCATCGCATTCCTTCTGCGCCGCATCGGATCTTGCCTCGGCCGTTTTTAATTCTTCTTCCGTCGGGGCATTTTCGGACTTTCGCGCGGGGGCCGGGTGTTCGGTCGAGCCGCACACCGGGCAGGCTTTCCCGCTCTCAAGTGTCAGCGCAAGGATCCCTGCCTGTTCTTTCAAAAAAGCGCTGTTTTTCGCCTTATAGTCGGCATTCGCAGTCTCATATGCTTTGTAAGCCCTGTCATACTCCCCGAGCAGCTTATTTACGCACTGTTTCTTCTTTTCAAGCCCTTTCAGCGCCTCCGACAGATCCGCGAACCGCTTTCTGCGTTCCTCCGCCTTCTCCTTTTCGGCGCTCAGCCTCTGCCTGGCCTCTCCCGCGGTATCAAGCCCCGCAAGCTCTTTACGTAAGCTGTCCAGATAAGTCTGTCCTTTTTCGATGCGTCCGGCATTCTTTTCCAGTTCCCTGATCAGTGACTCGTGTTCCCGCTCCAGCTTTTCTATATCCGTCTGAAGCGCGCTGAGCGCGTCATAGCGGGGAAGTTCCGCAAGGATCTCCGCTTTTTCAGCGCTCCGTTGCTCCATCTCGCCTTTCTTCCCGTCAAGTTCATCACGGCGCGCCCGCAGAAGAGCGCAGCAGGGTTCTTCCTTCGCTTTTGCTTTT
>CACYDX010000195.1 GCA_902773255.1 Oscillospiraceae bacterium | reverse complement strand
TTTACAGCACTCCCTTTCCTTTTTCTCAATCAATACGGATCGCAGCCTTTACCACTTCATTCTTCCTTGATATAGAGTCATTGAAGGCAGTCTGTATATCGTCCAGATCATAAAGATCGGAGATGACCTTCTCTATCGGACAGTCATCAGCCGCAGCCTCAATGCACTCCGGGAAAATATATCTGTAGCGGAAGATCGGACGCACCTGGACTTCATTGTCCATTATGGCATTTATATTGAAGGGGATAATGTCTTCGGGCGGCATGCCGAGCAGCACCACAACGCCGCCCCTTCCTGCAAGTTCCCCTGCCTGCCGGATGGTAACTGCGTTTCCTATTGCCTCTATCACCACACGGGGACCGCCGTCTGTCAGTCTCCTTACTTCCGCATAAAACTCCTCTTCGGAGCATTTTCCATTGTTTATCACCGCCGTGGCGCCCAGTTCCATTGCTTTCTCAAGACGGATGTCTTCAAGATCGCAGAGTATGATCTTCTCCGCGCCTTTGTGCCTGCATGCAAGAAGCGTCATGAGGCCGATGCATCCGCTCCCCATGATGAAAACGGTGTCTCCCTTTTTTACTTCAGCAGTCTGAACAGCAAACATGGCAGTGGCAAACGGTTCGATCATGGCCCCGGCTTCGATGCTCATTGTATCGGGAATCCTGAAGCAGAGATCCGCATAGAATTCAACATATCTCATATAACAGCCCTGCACGGGGGGAGTAGCCCAGAATATGACGTCTCTGCACAGGTTATACTTCCCGCTCCTGCACATCTCACACTTCCCGCAAGCCTTGCCCGGTTCGCAGCAAACCCTGTCACCTGCTTTCAGATCTTTTACATTTGCTCCGACCGCAACAACGGTGCCTGCCGCTTCATGCCCCAGCATATACGGGATATCACGCTTCTTGTCCAGGAAAAACGTCCCGCACTGACCCTCATGGAAATAATGCACATCTGAGCCGCATACTCCCACACATTCTATCTTCAGGAGCACTTTATCCGGATGAAGGGGCAGCTTTACTTCCAGCTTTTTCCTTACAGACTCCCTCAAGACCGGATCTTCTATCAGGTCAAGGTGCTGCTCATCAGCAACGATCATTGTGTTGAGATCTGTCATGAACGCGCCTTTGTTCCAAAACTTCTCTTCCATAAAGTCACCTCGAATAATATGATCCGTGATTCATCTCCATACTGAAAATAATTTATCACAAATCTGTATCGACAACAATATTTTTGCATATTTACGCATGTAACAAGCCCATTAAGCACCGCCTGTCTTCAATTATTTTTTTGCATGTGTAACCTGCAATCTGTCCGTTTACCCGTGATTGCCGTTAATGTGCTTTTATGATAAAATAGATAAAAACTCTAAGCCGGAGGTATCGCAATGAAAGGAAATATCCTGAAGACTTTTGCCGGGGCCGTGCTGGCAGGGCTGAGCATCGGTCTGGGAGGGCTTGCTTTTCTCTCATTGGATAACAAGGTGATCGGCGCATTCGTGTTTACGGTGGGTCTTTTCACCGTGTGCACCTTCGGGCTCAACCTCTTCACCGGAAAAGTCTGCTATGTATTCGATAACGACAGAAATTACCTTATATCGCTCCCCGTTATCTGGCTCGGAAACCTTGCCGGTACGGGACTTACCGCACTTCTTGCCTCTCTCGGGCGCAGCGCTCCTGCACTGCAGGAAAAGGCCGCCCAGATGTGCGCCGTGAAAACCGGGGATAACCTGCTGAGCCTGTTTGTGCTCGGCATACTGTGCAATATTTTCATATATATCGCCGTGGAGGGCTTCAAAAACAATCCTCATGAGCTCGGGAAATACCTCTCCCTCGTTTTCGGGGTCATGGCGTTTATTCTGTGCGGCACAGAGCACTGCGTTGCAGATATGTTCTATTTCTGGATGGGCGGCTGGAGCCTGCGCGGGATCGCAGCAGTGCTTATCATTACGTTCGGTAATATAATCGGCGGTGTTCTGCTCCCGCTGCTCCGGCGTGTGCAGAACGGAAGAAAAGCATAGCTTTGCAGGAATGAACAGAAGCGCGGAACAGGCAATTATACCTGTTCCGCGTTTTGTTTTATATCATATCTGATTATCCGCTGCCGTTGCTCAGTAACCCCAGGTGAGGATATCCCAGTCACCGCCCTCGCTGCGGGCAAGCCACCACTGCCAGTCGGAGTAATCGGTGTCAGCCTCCCATGCTCCCGCAGCTTCCACCGGGGAGTGGAAATCGCTGAGGAATTCGGCAACCTGAGTATAGTTGCCTTCTTTTCCCTTTCCGGGCGCCAGTTCGTTCATCCACTTGTTATTCTCCTCCGTGTTCGCCTCGTCTCCGGCATAACGGATGCTAAAGAGCTCGCAGCCTTCAAATTCCTCGAACTGAGCCTTTATCGCCTCAACGGCGGCATTGAGATCATCCTCGGTATATATCTCAGACTCTCCCATATCTACGAATACTTCAGTCGGATATTCAAATACCGCGACATAATCCGCGCTCTCGGAAAACTCGATCGTAAGCTCAGGCTCTGTGGAGAAATCTTCTCCGTCTTTCGTCCACTTAACAAACTCCCAGCCCTCTTCGCCTCTGGCCGAAAGCGTATAGGTGGCAGGTTCATAGAGGCTCAGGATCATTGAATGGGTCATGTAGTCTTCATCGGTCTCGTAATTGTCGCTGTCAGTGAGCGCGTTGAAGGCGCCGAAGCCCTCCGTGTTAATGGTAACGCCTATAGGCGCCTCTTCGAGATCCATCGGCTTGAAATGGCAGGTATCGCCGTTTTCCACCACCAGAAGAAGTCCATCCTCTCCCTCCTCGGTGATCGTGACATTGATATCTATCATGTCCCCTCCGGAAGGAAGCTCGCCTTTCAGCGCATTTCCATCCTGTTTGAGCATACCGCCGTATGAGTTTTCTATCGGATCGGGTCCGTACATGAAACCGACAAACCAGCCGGCTTCACCGTCATACTCCATCCAGGTGACGGACAGCATATAGCCGTGCTCATCCTCAAAGTATCCGCTGCGGGACCATTCTTTGGCCTCAGCGGGTACAGCCGCCTTTCCGCAGGCTGCCAGTCCGGCCAGCATGATGAATGCCAGGACCAGACACAGTATCTTTTTCATTTTATATCCTCTCTTTCTTTAATACATTATTCTGCTGAATATTAAATCCGGTTAGCATTATAGCGCATAAAAAAACAATAAAAAAGGATTTTTCGTGAATTATCGCCCGTTTTATCAAAACACAAGCTGCGTGAGAACCATGCAGCAGACAGTGCCGCCCGCAATAGATAGCATTGTGTTTCTTTTCCATAAATGCAGACCTGCCGTAAGC
>CACYDX010000194.1 GCA_902773255.1 Oscillospiraceae bacterium | reverse complement strand
TTCTATCTCAGCCATGGTTTCTTTTACTGAATATGTGTTTGTATCTTTGGCTGCTTCGCGTATCTCTTCAATAGGCTTTTGCATATCTGCCATGACATAGAGCAGGTATTCACGGCAGCGATCAACGTCAAATCGATCATAGGATTCTTTTGTTTGAAGTTTTTTCTCGATCCGGTTCATCAGATAATCCTGTTTCCTCTGGAGCAGATCCAGTTCCGGAAAGTGGTGAATCAGGTATTCGAAAAGAATATCTTCCATATAGTCGATGACAGAGCCGTCCAGGTGTTTTTCAAACCAGTCATACATTTTCGCATGTGTGATTCGAACGTCATTCGCTTCATACACCTGATTCCATGCCTGTTCAACATAATACACGAAGATCTGTGTATCACCAGCAGAATCGTCCTTGTCCGTCTTACCCCATTTGAGGAAGGCTTTATTTGCAAGATCAAAGAGTTCCTTGTATTCGCCGTAAGATGAGAGCTCTTTTGTCGCTTCTGTTATGAGATCAGTCATGTCGCCGCCCAGACGGCGGCAATGGTAATAGTCGATGAATCCGCCACGGGTGTTGCTGGCAAAGATTTGGTTGATGGCTGTACGATATTCTTTGAACGTGGGCATGGGAGAACTCCTTCTGTACACTACATACTATTCGTGTATTGATCCAAGACTAAAAAGCATTTATTATTCCCATATATGCTTATGATAGTTCATATTGGATTTTTAGATTATTCATCATATTATACCCGATGATTTTTTCTCGCTGTAATCTGCCTACAATGATTCCTGGAGTAAGTCCTTGTTTATTGGAAAAAGCGATAATACTTCTTTCTGAAAAGTCCTTTTGATTTATAAATTCTGCGTACTCGTGCGGTGGAATGAGAGTATCTCTAGCCCATCTATCAGCATCTTCTTCATCTGATGGAGTCGTTCCTTCGGCTTTGTCAATATGTCCAAGAATAACATGCCCTAATTCATGAAACAGGCTGAACCAGAAAATATCTGCATCTTTTCCTCTTGCTGTAAGACCAACTACTATTTTATTACCGTCCAGGAATGAAGCGCCTTGTAAAAAAGATCCTTTCAAATGCGGCAAGAAGACCAATACTATACCGCACTTTGATAGAATTCGCTTTAGCATATGACAAAACTCTCTTGGATCTTCCTTTGTCATTATTCTTATTTCCGGTATCATAGCAATAAGGTGTTTAATATCTATTGGTGCAGTTGGAATATCTCGCGCCTCTCTTTTCGCTTCTTGTACCCAAGCAATTAGCGCAAGATCCGCTTTATCTGTGATACCAAGTCGTCTGCAGGCTATCCTTGTAATCTGGTCATTCTCAATAATTGAGAGTTTAACTACTCCAAAGAACTGTCTAAGGTTAATGACTTTTTCATTCACATTTCTTGTTTCCGGGATCCATCCAAGCTTCGCCATTTCGGCATATGGAAGCTTTTTTGCGATTATGAGATCTTCGTCTATTGTATTTTCTGCTTCGACTTTCACAAGTTTTTCTCGGTATATCGCTTCAAGAGTATTCCAAAACTTTGCCGGAACACCAAGGACCGTTTCCAATCTTACGGCTACTTCTGGTGTAAGCTGTACATCTCCATTTATAAGCCTGCTGATATGCTTCTCTGACAGATCCATTCTTAGCGCGAATTCTTTCTGACTCATACCTCGATCCTTAAGCTGCTCTCGAATAGTAGCTCCAGGTGGGGTCGCAATATAACTTCTACTTCTCGCCATAATTCGTGTCTCCTTTTTCGCGTAGTTTCTGTTTGTTTCGTTTAGTGATAATCCGTTATTTCTTGAATGTTGGCGATTTGAACTTCTTTTTCTGTAATTTGAAATATTAATCTGTATGGATGGACAAGATCCACTGCAAATTGCCCTTTTCTGTTTTGAGATAATGGATGACACCTTCCAATATGAAATCGAACCATCATTTCAACCGTATCTGCTGCACTTATTTCATCGATGCGTTGATGGATTTTCTCGGCCATCTTTCGACCATATTGTCTTTCTGCAACTTTAGCATCTATACAAACAGCTCTTATTTTATTATTCTTATAAGTGACTTCCAAGCCCAACCTCCTTCCAAGAATTTACCTGTGAGGTAAATATAGAATACAACAAGGCAGTAGATTTGTCAACAGAATATTTACCTCTCAGGTAAATATCATTTTGCCCTTAAACCTATCCTCTCCTCGCTTTTTTCCTAGCCTTCATCGGCGAGAATGAACGCCCACCGAATTGAAGGCTGAACACGAACTATAGACTGGCGGCACGGATTTGTTCGAGATTGATCCTCATGTTATCCTATACAAACACCCTGATCCGTTTGACAGCGGGTCAGGGTGTA
>CACYDX010000193.1 GCA_902773255.1 Oscillospiraceae bacterium | reverse complement strand
TTCGAGTTCCGCATGCCGGGATCCTCGGCCTCCATCTCAGGAGCGAACGTAGTGCTGAACACTGCTGTTGCGGAGTCGCTAAGACAGTATGCGGATGTTCTGGAAGCGGCTGAAGATCCCGAGGCCGCTCTACATACCCTTATACGCGACGTTATAAAGAAGCACAGGCGAATCATTTTTAATGGCAACGGCTATGATGACGAGTGGGTGGCAGAGGCCGCCAGACGCGGACTGTCCAATCTGCGCACCACACCCGACGCCGTTCATGCCTATCTCGATGAAAAGAACGTGGCTCTCTTTGAAGGCCATAAGGTCTTCACGCGGGAGGAGATGGCCGCCCGTTATGATATGAAGCTCGATCTTTACAACAAGGTCGTGCGCATAGAGGCATCCACGCTCCTTAGCATGATCCGCAAGGATATCCTGCCGGCTGTCAGCCTTTTCTCAGCTTCTCTTGCACGCTCCGGCGCGGATAAGGCAGCATTCTGCAGCACAGCCAACGTGAGCTATGAGAAGCAGGCTGTAAGCAGGCTGAGCGATCTGCTCTCAGCAGCGTCTGCCGCCGCCAGCCTTCTGGAAAACGATCTTGCAGCTTCGGAAACGATAACGGACAAGACAGAGCTCTCTGTTTTCACAAGGGACAGCCTGCTTGCGGACATGAACACTCTCCGCTCGATCTCGGACGAGATGGAACAGATCACAGCAAAAGACGCCTGGCCGTATCCTTCCTACGGTGACATACTTTTCAGCGTGAGCTGACCGGAAGCAAGTGGAAAATATAACAATAATCCGGCTCTTCGGAGCCGGGTTTTTTATTAAACTGATAAAGATGAACTATCTTTGTTAAAATATTTGAAGTTTTTTCCCGGCAATGCTATACTGTCAATGAAATAACAAAGAAAGGGAGCCGTTCCTGCCGGCAGGATGGTATACAGAATCATGTTTGAAGAAATCCTTGAAAAGATCCACCTTATTTTTGCGGAGGAACTCCAGCTCGATCCGGAAGAGTTCAGCGATGACGTTAACTTTTCCACCGGACTCGGCCTCGACAGCCTTGCCGTTTACAGCGCGATCACCGAAATAGAGGACAGCTTCGGCATAGTCCTCAACGACTCGGACGTTGAAGGACTTTCCACTATCGAAGATCTGTCCGGACTCGTTTACAACAAGGTCAACGGTATCACTGCAGCCGTTACTGAAAGCGCTCCGGAGGAGCCCGCGGAATATCACCGCATAACCGATTTTGCAGACAGCACGGAATATAAGGCGCTGAAACAGCGCATGGCGGATACGCTTCCCGATGAAGCCTTCAATCCCTATTTCGTCCCGCATGACAGTCTGATCCGCGATACAAGCATCGTCCATGGCAAAGAGGTCATAAACCTCGGTTCGTATAACTATCTGGGCATGTCCGGCCACCCCGAGACTATGCAGGCCGCAATCGACGCCATTAAGAAATACGGCACGTCCGCCAGCGGCAGCAGGACGCTCGCCGGCGAGAAGACGCTCTATCAGCAACTCGAGAAAACGATAGCCGACTGGAAGCACACCGAGGACGCCATAGTATGCACCGGCGGCTGGGCGACCAACCTTACCTTCATCAGCAGCTTTATGAAGGCCGGCGATTTCATCGTTTATGACGCGCTATCCCATAACTCCATTGCGGACGGCGTCGCGCTCTCCAAAGCCGAGAGCAAGGCTTTCCCGCACAATGACCTGGCGACCCTTGAAAGCATACTCGAAAGGGTGAAGGATAAATACAACAAGGTGCTGATAGTTGTTGAAGGCGTATACAGCATGGACGGCGATATCGCGCCCATCCCCGAGTTCGTGCGCCTGAAGAAGAAATACAACTGCTTCCTCATGGTGGATGAAGCGCACTCCGGCGGCGTCATCGGCGATCATGCCGGAGGCTGCGACGATTACTTCAACCTCGAACCTCATGATATAGACATCAAGTACGGCACCATGTCCAAGGCGCTCGGCACCTGCGGCGGATACATCGCGGCAGATAAAGAGATCGTAGAGTATCTCCGCTATATGATGGACGGATTCGTATTCTCCGCCGGCATCTCTCCCCCGCTCGCAGCTGCCTGCATGAAGGCCATAGAGATAATCCGCCGCGACAACAGCGAAGTCACAAAGCTCCATGAGAACATCCGCTATTTCGTAAAACGCGCCAAGGAGGAAGGCATGAACACCTGCCTTGCCGGAGAGAGCGCGGTGGTGCCCATTCTGATCGGAAGCGATGAAGATGCGGCGCGGCTCTCCACAGAGCTCCTCGACGAAGGCGTGTTCGTGCCGCCTGCCATGTATCCGGCAGTTCCTATGGGCGAAAGCCGCCTCCGCTTCACCATTTCCTCCACCCACAGCATCGAACAGCTTGAAAAAGCCGTTTCCTCCCTTGCCAAACTGATGAGAGAAGAGGGCTTCCTGAAATGAGCAAAGTCGCTATAGTCACTGGCGCCAGCTCCGGAATAGGCCTTGCAGTTTCAAGGCAGCTGCTTCAGGCCGGGTACACCGTATACGGTTTCTCCAGAAGAGGGACTTCCGCAGACGGCGTGAACCCCGTCGCCGTGGAGATAACCGATGAGGCCGCCGTAAAGGCCGCCGTCGATGCAGTTGCCGAAAAAGAGGGCAGGATAGACATCCTTATAAACAACGCCGGTATGGGCATATCCGGACCTGTTGAATTCACCGCAGCCGAGGACATGAAGCTGCAGATGGAGGTCAACTACTACGGGCAGGTGTACTGCGCAAAGGCCGTGCTTCCCCATATGCGCAAACAGGGATCCGGCAGGATCGTGTGCACGAGCTCGGTCGCAGCGGTGATGTCGATCCCCTACCAGTCCTTCTATTCCAGCACCAAGGCTGCTGTGAGCGCAATGGTGCTCGCGCTGCGCAACGAGGTAAGGAGCTTCGGCATACAGGTATGCGCCGTTATGCCCGGTGACACAAAAACCGGCTTTACTGACGCAAGGATAAAGGATGATTCAGGCAACGGCGTATACACACATAACGCCTCCGCCGTCGCGGCCATGGAAAAGGATGAGCGCGGCGGGATGACCCCGGACTATGTCGCCTCCGTTATAGTAAAGGCGGCTACTGTGAAGAATCCCAAGCCGCTATACACAGCCGGAGCCAAGTTCAGGCTCTTCGTCTTCCTCTTCCGGTTCATGCCCTACCGCTTCGCCTACTGGGTGATCGGAAAGATGTACAGCTGAACAGAAAAAACAAAACCGCCCCGAAGGGCGGTTTTTTATTTGGTCTGTTAAGATCAGAAGGGTTTCTCGTCGGAGGTGAGGTCGATCCAGTCGCACTCGGCTCTGGTGAGCTTGATATCGAGAGCGGAGAGGGTGGACATGAGCTCATCATGGTTGTTGGCGCCGATGATGGGCATTACCTCGAAATCGCCGCACATGGTGTATGCCATGCAGATCTGGGGAACGGTGAGTCCCTTAACCTTTGCAAGCTCTGCCGCACGCTCGACTCTGGTGAAGTTATCGGGATGGCAATAGGCTTTTCTTGTTCCCTCGGGAACGCTCTCAGGATTTGCCGCAAAACCATCGCGGGTGATCCTGCCGGTGCAGAAACCGCCGGACAGAGCAGAGTAGGATGCGCAGACAATGCCCTTCTCCTTGAGGTACTTTCTCATCTCGGCATACTTCGGTCCGGAAACGGTTCCGCTGCCCTGGCCAAAGGGATCGGCATACATCGCGGCCACGGAATAATGCTCCTCAACGATGCCGAAGCCCTGAAGTCCGTGTGCCTCAGCATAGTCATTGGCTTCCTTGATACGGTCGAACTCCCAGTTAGCCGCGCCGAAGACTCTGACCTTTCCTTCCTTCTTGAATCTGTTGAAGGTCTCCATGATCTCTGCAACTGAGGTGTTGGGATCGTCTCTGTGGAGATAAAGAACATCGACATAGTCGGTATGCCATTTGCAAAGGGAGTCGTTCAGTTCGGATTCCATATCGTAGGAGTGGACAGCATTTCTGGAAAGGAAAGGATTGAAATCGAAGTAGCGGGGATGGCCGCATTTGGTGGTGATGGTGTATTCCTCTCTCTTAAGGCCTCTGCTCTTCACCCATTTGCCGAGGGCAATCTCAGTGGATCCCACTCTTGGTGCGCCGTAGCTGTGTGCTGCGTCGATCACATTGACGCCCTGCTCCCAGGCATCGTCCAGCTTTTTGAATTCGGACTCCGGACCGTCGGGATCTTTGATGGTCATGGTGCCGATTATAAAGCGGCTGCAGTCTCTGTCTATGCCTTTAATCTTAAGATATTCCATGGTATATCTCCTTTTTCAATTAGTTTTAACACATAGTATAATAATATAAATCCGCTGATATGTAAATAGTTAAACGTATCTATTATTCAGCCGCCGGAGATCAGATAGAAGAAGCCGACGACATCCCCGTCCTGAAGCTGCTTCGAAAGGTCTGTACGCTCGCCGTTCACGCTCACGAGC
>CACYDX010000192.1 GCA_902773255.1 Oscillospiraceae bacterium | reverse complement strand
GTGTGGCAAGGGGAGTCGATTTCTTCGATTGTGTAATGCCGGCACGGAACGGAAGACACGGTCATCTTTTCACATGGAACGGGATCATAAATATTAAGAATGAAAAGTACTCCTCCGATCCCGGCCCGATCGACCCGCTTTGTTTCTGTCCGGTCTGCAGGCGTTATTCCCGCTCTTATGTGCGGCATCTTTTCAAGGCTGAAGAGATGCTGGCGATGAGGTTCTCGGTCATGCACAATCTGTATTTCTATAATGACCTGATGCTTCATATTCGGCAGAATCTCGAGCAGGGGACTTATGAAAGCTTCCGGAAACGCTTCACATCTCAGCTCGACACCAGAATTTGACGCTTTCGCTTGAAAAACAGTATAAAGCTATGTATAATGACAACATCAAATTGGAGGTAAGATAGAATGTCTTTGTTTTTAACAGCTACCGGTGCCGCCGGCGGAATGGGTATGTCCACTATCCTTATGCTCGTTGCTATGTTCGCGATTTTTTATTTTCTTATTATCCGTCCGGAAAACAAGAAAAAGAAAAAGACCGAAGAAATGCGCAATTCTCTCACCCTGGGTGAAGAGATCGTCACGATCGGCGGTATGACCGGTAAGATCGTGCAAATCACGGAAGATACGATCACTTTTGAGACCGGAGAAGACAGAGTCCGTATCCAGGTCAAGAAATGGGCTATTTCCACAACAGCAAAGATGGAGGCTGCAGAAGCGGAAGCCAAAAACACAAAGATGTTCGGAAAGAAATAATGTGTTGACATAAAGCAGATGCATTGATGGCTGCATCTGCTTTATGTATTCTCATACTAGATGTTGTAAAAGAATAGTTTTCATCACAAAATATGGTGTTTTATCTTTAGGAAACTCTGAAATTCCAACTTTTTTTAAACTTTTAGTGAAAAACCCTTGCCTTTTTTACCAAAATGTAATATATTGTTACTACGAAATTATGTTAAGCAATTTTTTATGTAACGATTAACGGGCAGGGGCAGATCATGGATAATGCAGAGTGCATCCGTTTGTTTTCCGATTATCTGTTGAACAGCAAGGGAGCATCGGAAAACACGTTCAATTCCTATATGCGGGATATCCGTCAGCTGAGCGAATATTTGGAGGAGCATTCCGGATGCTCGCTTTTTGAAGCGGGATATACGGAACTCTTTGATTATATCTCCTATCTTCGTCTTGCAGGGAAGTCGGTATCGACGGTTTCACGGAGTATTGCATCGATCAAATGCCTGTATACATTTCTCTGTATAAACCAGTATCTAAGAATCAATCCTGCATTAAAGCTGGTTCCGGAGAAAAATGAGCAGAAGCTTCCGCAGATTCTGACCAGTAACGAAGTCAATCTTCTGCTTGAACAGCCGGAATGCATCGACCCGAAAGGATACCGGGACAAAGCCATGCTGGAACTTCTTTATGCCACCGGCATCCGTGTCTCTGAACTGATTAACCTGAATATCGACGATGTATATCTATCGAGCGGAATGATCCGGTGCACGGGCAAAGGAAAAGAACGGCTGATTCCTATGTACCACAAAGCGGTAAAGGCTCTTGCTGAGTATATCAACATCGTTCGGCCGCAGATGATCGCGCTTCCGGATGAGAAATCACTCTTTGTGAATGTCAGCGGGGAGCGAATGTCCAGACAGGGGTTTTGGAAGATCATCAAGTTTTATCAGAAGAAGGCGAATATCGAGAAGGACATCACGCCGCATACACTGCGTCATTCCTTTGCAGCACATCTGCTGGAAAACGGGGCGGATCTGCGATCTATCCAGGAAATGCTCGGACATTCCGATCTTTCCTCCACCCAGGTTTATTCCCAGCTGATCAAACAGCAGCTCAAAGAAGTATACAATAAGTCCCATCCAAGGGCATAAACAGGCTGATTGAACAGCCTGTTTTTTATTGCCACGGATTTTCCAGTATGGTATTATTATCAAGGTGATTTTATGAGAGTGCTAGGGATCGATCCCGGAATCGCTACGATTGGTTTCGG
>CACYDX010000191.1 GCA_902773255.1 Oscillospiraceae bacterium | reverse complement strand
TCTTCATCTTCGACACTGCCTACTATCATGGTCCCGGGATCTTCCGGTCGGTTCGTGTTCCTGATATTCAGGGGGATGCCTTTTTCTCTTACCGGAAGAATGGACTCCTCATGGAGCACAGACGCACCCATGAACGCAAGCTCGCGAAGTTCGCCGAAGGTTATTTTTGATATGGACTTAGGATGATCAACGATCTTCGGATCTGCCATCAGTATTCCCGAAACGTCAGTCCAGTTTTCATATACATCTGACTCGGTTGCTGCAGCAGCCAGAGCTCCCGATATATCACTTCCGCCACGCGACATTACCTTTATCTTTCCGGAAGGCAGGCTCCCGTAAAACCCCGGGATAACTATCTTTCCATTTTTGATCAGCGCATCTTTAATAGCCGATTCCGTTTTTTCCATATCGAGTTGCCCTTCGAAATTGAAAAACACGCAGTCAGCTGCATCAACAAAGGTAAAGTCTAGGAATTCAGCCATAAGCAGGGAAGTGAAGTATTCTCCGCGGGAAACAAGTTCATCCACGCTGAAGTCTCTGTTAAGCCGTGAACGAAGCTGTTGGAGTTCTTCTTCGATTGGAAAATCCAGTCCCAGATCGTCTCGTATAGAGATAAGACGATCTTTTATGCTGTCGAAGATCTCATCACAAGATACACCGTATTGAAGATGCGCATGGCACAGATACAGCAGGTCGGTGAGCTTGTGATCATCTGAAGAGCGTTTTCCCGCTGCGGAGACCACAACGACCCGCCTGGATTCATCTGCTTCGACTATAGCCTTTACTTTTCTGAACTGTTCCGCACCGGCTACCGAAGAACCGCCGAATTTTACTGTTTTCAGCATAGATCATTCACCGATAGCCGCAAAGAAAACTTTGTTGCCGCCCTTTCTCAGTTCTTTGGCAATGTCATGCATCGTCTTTACGGACATAGGTTTGGTTATAAGTCTTGCCGTGCCGTCATATACATCGGCCCTGTCCGAAGGTATGCTGTCCGCCAGCTCTTCAGACAGCCTTACATAGTATTTATGCTCACAAAGCGAGTTGTCCGCCGCGACACGCTTGCAGTCAGGCTGCATCATGAAGCGTTTGCCATGAAGAATATCGTTGAGGTCTCTAAGTACTGCGGAAGCTGTCGGCCACCGGCCGGCACCCTGGCCCATAAATACTATCTGTCCGGAGTTTTCTCCCGTGTATTTCGCCATGTTGAAGTTTTTGAGAACGGAACACTCGGGCGCATTAGCCGGGAACAGCACAGGCTCTATATAAGCGTACAGCCTCCCGTCAGCAGATAGGCCGCCGGAGGTCACCAGCCTGCAGGTATAGCCTTTAGCCTGTATATGGTTCACATCTTCAGCCGTAATACTTTCTATTCCCTCGCAGCAAAGTCCGCTGTCGGGAAGCATGTTATAGGCTACTGCGCATGCCAGCATGATCTTGCGAAGTGCGTCCATTCCGGATACGTCCGCAGTGGGATCCGCCTCAGCATAACCCAGTGCCTGAGCGTCTGCAAGAGCATCGGCATATGTCATAAAACGGCTCTGCATAGCATCAAGCATATAGTTGGTGGTACCGTTAAGGATACCGCCGAGGCTTAATATCCTGTCACTTTCAACGGCAAGTGCTATATTGTGAAGAAAGGGGACGGCACCTCCGCAGGCCGCACTGAAAAGAAATGCAACGTCATTTTCTGCGGCGAGCTTCTCAAGCTCCGGGCCGTATGCCGCAACAAGAGCTTTGTTAGAGGTGACGACGTGTTTCCCGGCACATAAAGCCGCTGAAACATATTCATAAGCGGGATCAGTCCCACCCATGACTTCAGCCACTGCCCAGATATCGGGGTCTTCGGTTATCTGACTGATTGAAGTGACCTTATAATCTGCATCATTCTTACCGGGACGCACAAGAACTGATCCGGGTTCAAGTCCGCCGGCGTTTTTCAGCATCTCATAAACGCCGAAGCCGACGGTTCCGAATCCAAGTACTGCTACTTTCATTTGAACTCCTTGCTGTGTCTTTATTTTGCGGACACGTGTATTTTAAACGACGACAGTTTACCATAAGACGCCTTGTTCTGCAATATGTATTATAAACAAAATTATGTTTATGAGTCCTGAAAAAACTATGATTTATGTGCTTGACGATGCTTGCGGCACTACTCGCAGGCAATAAAAAACGACGTGACAGACACGTCGTTTTTTCTGGTGGAGAGTGGCGGACTCGAACCGCCGACCTTCCGCGTGTGAGGCGGACGCTCTAACCAGCTGAGCTAACCCTCCATTTTTCAGCTTACATATGATAACACATGGTAAAACGCAAATCAAGTGAAATTATCAGAGCGTCTGTTTTCAGGCAGATCTGAGGGTGCTTCATTCCATATACAGTTGATATCATAACCATCTTTTATAAGTATGTCGAATTATTGACT
>CACYDX010000190.1 GCA_902773255.1 Oscillospiraceae bacterium | reverse complement strand
TACGCCTTTACCGAAGGAACTCCGCCAGACTGGGTGCAGGTATGGGAATCGCTGGGCGAAGATGAAACTGCCGACATGCTTCTTTTTCCGACACATTCGGATGATGAATTCCTTTTCTTCGGCGGTGTGATCCCGCTTTATGCGGGAGAGCAGGGGAAAAAGCTGCAGGTCGTTTATATGAACCTCTATATGGAGGATTTCGTTATACGGACTCACGAGCTTCTGAACGGGCTGTGGTGTGCGGGCTGCCATATCTACCCGGTGATAAACAACCAGGTAGACGTCTTCTGTGAAACCTATGATGAGGCTGCAGCATATTACGGATATGATAACTTCGTATCATTCCAGGTGGAGATGATACGACGCTTCAAGCCCAAGGTCATAGTTGAGCACGATTTTGACGGCGAATACGGCCATCCGACACACATCTTCAACGCATACTGTATGGCTGACGCTGTTAACATGGCGGCTCACGACGAGTATTATCCGGAATCAGCGAAGAAATACGGAATATGGGACACTCCGAAAATCTATTTCCACCTGTATAAGGAAAACGCTATAGTTATGGATTTCGAGACACCGCTCGAGCATTTTGACGGCGCGACCGCAGCCGATATCGCTTCGAAGGCGTACAGCTACTACAATTCCCAGCATCCGTATTACTGGGGTGTATTTTTCGACGGGCCTTATGACTGCCATAAATGGGGTCTCTACAGATCGACAGTAGGGCTGGACACTAAAGCCGATATGTTTGAAAACATACCTGAAAACTGAATGATCATCATAAGCAAAAAGGCACCGGCAGACCGCTCTTTGCGGTTTGACCGGTGCCTTTTCTGTTTGTTAACTATGTCAGCCGACCTTTTTCTCCGGTACAAAGCTGCTTTCAGCGATAATATAGTGCGGCCTGTTCTTTGTTTCAAGATATATCTTTGCTATATACTGGCCTATTATCCCCAGTACGCAAAGCTGGATACCGCCGATGAAAATGATCACGCATATTGTTGAAGCCCAGCCGGCAACAGGATCCCCGAACACGAGCTTCCTTACGATTATGAAGACCAGAGCCAGAAACGAGCAGAAGGTCATAAAGAATCCAAAGAACGAAGCAATGCTCAAAGGCGCCTGCGTGAAGCTGATAATTCCGTCAATGGCATATTTGAAAAGCTTCCAGAAGCTCCACTTTGTTTTACCCGTAACCCGCTCAATGTTTTCATAGGGCATCCAGTAAGTCCTGAAGCCGATCCAGCCGTAGATGCCTTTTGAAAACCTGTTATATTCGGGCATTGCGACTATGGCGTCCGCCATTTCCCTTTTCATCAGCCGGAAGTCCCGCGCGCCATCTACGATATCCGTATCGGAATACCTGTTTATAAGGCGATAGAATTGCCTTGCAAACCAGCTTCTGACAGGCGGTTCTCCCCTGCGGTCTATCCTGCGGGTCGCCACGCTGTCATATTCACCAGTCTCAAGTATCTTCAGCATCTCCGGCAGCAGTGAAGGCGGATCCTGAAGATCCGCATCCATAACGGCGACATAGTCGCCGCGCACATTGCCGAATCCCGCATACATCGCCGATTCCTTGCCAAAGTTGCGGGCAAAGGAAATATATCTGACATGAGGATCTTTCGCCGCCAGATCCTTTATAATGGATAGTGTGCCGTCCGTTGAACCGTCATTTACAAACAGCAGTTCAAAATCATTGCCCAGACTGCCCAGTACGGATACCGCTTCACTGTAAAAAAGAGGAAGACTCTCTTCTTCGTTACAGCACGGCACAATGATAGAGATCATGCTCATATCAGCACTTCCTTATGACATATACCAAAAAACTAATTATTCCTGAACGCTTGCGTGCTTTCCTCCGGTGTAAACAGCACAAGCACAGTGCGGAGGAGCAGCTTGATATCAAGCCAAATACTTGCCTGCTCTATATACATGAGGTCAAACATAAGCTTATCCTTCGGGGATGTGTTATACCTGCCGTAGATCTGGGCAAGGCCTGTTATGCCGGCTTTCATTCTCTGGCGGTAAACAAACTCCGGCAATTCTCTGCTGTACGCCTTCACGTTTTCCACCATCTCTGGCCGTGGCCCCACAAGGCTCATATCGCCTGCAAGAACATTGAAAAGCTGCGGAAATTCATCTATCCTGAATTTTCTGATAAATCTGCCGACTTTTGTGATCCTGTCATCATTTTCAGTGACTGATCTGTGGATATCGCCAACCTCTTCACGCATAGACCTGAATTTTATCAGGCTGAAAGTCCTGCCCGCTATCGTGATCCTTGGCTGCTTATAGAATACCTTTCCGCCATCCTCGATCTTGATCGCCAGCGAAACTATCATGAACAAAGGAATAAGTACTATTATACCGATGAAGGACAGCACAAGGTCCGTGATCTTTTTAATAAACCGAAATACCAGATCGTTGTTTTTGACCGGTGAGAATATCACGGGAGTATCCACAACGGAGGACATTTTGCCTCCTGTTGCAACAACATCGTCAACCTCAAGATTGTAATATATATCTTTCTTTGCTCTGTATGCGCAGCCGATGATCTCGGATCTTTCAGAAACAGGCAGGCCGTAGATAAACACGGCGTCTGCTTTATCAATGGCCTTCGCGATTTTTCTTAAACTGTTTACATCAAACGGTATGGCTTTTATGATCTCATACTGCCTTTTCATTGTTTCTATCTTTGAGACAAAAAGGTCAGTATCGGCATCAGGAGCGTGGATCAGAACGCATTTCTGCGGTTTAAAGATCGCAAAGAAAATGTCGTTTCCTATAAACGCCGCACAGATCACGAATATCACCTGCACGATATATGCAATAACAAGCAGAACAGGCGCTTCATAAACGAAATGCCCGCCGTGAACGACCGTAATGTCCATGATACTCAGGAACAGATGCGCTATCAGATCCGAAAACAGCAGGATCATCATCATTGAGAAAACGATGGACCTGCTCTTGCGTGAGCCAATATCCATTGCACCGTATATTCTTGAAAGCATGCCGTATGAAACTGCGAAGCTCATAGCCACTATGAGCGCCGTTCTGGATCTTGTTACAACGTACGGAACCGCAAACGCCATCAGAACAGCAAAGATCCCGTAGCAGACCACGAAAACAAACAGCTGATACAGCAATACCAGAAGGCTTTTTATTCTTGCAGGCATGAGATACCTCTTAATGATATTATGTAAATCATTATCATGCTGAATTTATCATAATGCGAATAGAATGTCAATCTCACACGGGAAGGCGCTCTGCCGAAAACTGTTGTCTGTGCAGTGCGATCAGTATATAATAATCATAAAGAAGATTACAGGAGGATGAACATGACAGAGCCTAATGACGTTATGAGAGTTCCGGATGAGAACTGGGAACAGTTCAAAAAGGATGTAATGAAAGAAGAACTTTATTATAACGGCCCCGGTGACCTGCTGGACACCGCTGAAGGCAGGAAAAAGTTCTGCCGCCTCAATGAATCCGGTCTTTACAGAAAAGACGATCCGAACTACCCGGGATATAAAATATGGGTCTTCAACAATCAGGGCACAGGAATGGTTATAAAGAAAAGAAGCCTGGCCGATCCTGCACTGATGGAAGATATCGAATACGATGCTGAAGGAACAGAGATCAGCAAGTCATTTGAACCTGCATGACACAAGCAAAATGCCCGCCTGTCGGCGGGCATTTTTTACTGTTTAATCAGAGCTGCGGGCCTGCGGGAACGAGTGCCTTTCCAGCCTCGTTATACTCGTACTTGGCAAAGTTCTTGATGAATCTGCCCGCGAGGTCTTTTGCCTTTGCTTCCCAATCTGCAGGATCTGCATAAGTATCGCGCGGATCGAGGATGCCGGTATCAACACCGTTGAGCTCGATGGGAACTTCAAGATTGAAGTAAGGAATGACCTTGGTGGGAGAACCGTTGATGTCTCCGTTCAGGATCGCATCGATGATGCCGCGGGTATCCTTGATGGAGATACGTTTGCCGGTGCCGTTCCAGCCGGTGTTCACTAGATATGCCTTCGCGCCGCTG
>CACYDX010000189.1 GCA_902773255.1 Oscillospiraceae bacterium | reverse complement strand
AGCGGCACTATCCTCTCCTTCAGTGCGCTGAAGAAGGCGTCCAGCTGCTGCTCGCTGCCGCCTTTCTCATAGTCGTCCAGGCAGGCGTTATAGTATGTGGGATACTTTCTGTCCCTCAGGTCTATCGCCCTGCGGGTGAAGTCTATGGTCTTTTCAAGCGACGGCGCGAATTTCGAAAAATCCGAGGCCTTCTTGGCGGCGAGCCATTCGCTGTAAGCCCTGCCGAAGACAAGGTCCATCTCATAGGCAAACTTCGCGCTCTGGTTGCAGGTCTTCAGCCAGTCTTCGTAAAGGTGTTCCACCATCTTCTTCTGAACGGGGGTGAGCCCTTCGCCGTTATCATGCAGCTCGCGGACGAGCTGAACATATTTCTTCGAGTGCGTGAGCTTATGGATCTGCTTTCCGAGCACGGCCATGTCCTCTCCGGCTCTCTCCATGCCGTCGGGCGGCGCACAGCACTGCATATCGAAATCCACCTTGCCTATGCAGCGTCCGTAAGCCTCCACCTCGTCGAGTATCTTTTTCAGCTGTTTGAGTTTCTTTGCGTTATCCATTTTTCTTCTCCTCATGGTAATGATCGCAGTGCTCCTTCAGGCAGCACCTTTCGCAGGCGGGCTTTCTTGCATCGCAAACAGCCCTGCCGTGAAGCACTATGCAGTGGCAGAAGTCCGAGGAGCTCTCCGGCGGGAGCACCTTCCTGAGTTCCATCTCTATCTTCACCGGGTCCTTCTGATCCTTCACGAGACCCAGCCTGTTGGATATCCTGATGCAGTGCGTGTCCACAACAGTGGATCCCGGAACGTGGAAAACATCGCCCAGTATGAGATTTGCAGTCTTCCTGCCTACTCCCGGGAGCGCCGTAAGCTCCTCCATCGTGCGCGGCAGTTCCCCGCCGTATTTCTCGAGCAGCACTTTCGCGCAGGCTACTATGTCCCTGGCCTTGGCCCGGTAGAAGCCGCAGGAGTGCACATACTTCTCGACTTCCTCAACATCCGCCTCTGCGAAGGATTCCAGCGTGGGAAACCTCTCATAGAGCGCCGGTGTGACCATGTTCACCCTCTCGTCCGTGCACTGGGCAGAAAGCCTCACCGCGAAAAGCAGCTCATAGTCCTTTCCCCAGTTCAGGCTGCACAGCGCTTCAGGGTATTCAGCGAGCAGCAGCCTGACTATTTCGTTTACCTCTTCCCTGCTTTTCATCTTTCACCTCTCCAGCGTTATATCCCCGCCGCAGACCAGCGTCGGGAAGTCCTGACCGCTGTATGTTCCATGGAACTGCCATTCCACTTCCAGCGGGAGCGTTACCGTCTCGCCCTGCGCAAGATCTATCGTGAAGGTCTTGGAGCCCATGGGCGTTACAAGGTTTGCCTTTTCGTCATAGTCCACGGCCGGCGCCGTAATAGTGACGCTCTGGGCGCCGAGGCTTATCTTCAGCGGCTGGGCCCTTGTCTGCAGCATGCGCGATTCGAGGCTGACGCTCACCGTAACATCCACCTTGCCCTCCGGCTGGGATACAGCTTTCCAGTCGCAGCTGAGATTGAGGGAGATGCCCGTATCTGAGCGGAAGGTGCCGGTGCCCAGCGTTTCGCCGCTTATCTCCGGCTCCGGGGTCGGTTCTGGAGTTGGTTCCGGAGTGGGCTCGGGTGAAGGCGTCGGCTCCGGTGAAGTCTCCGGTGAGGGAGATGGCTCTGCAGTTTCCGGCTGTTGTGAGGGCTGCGGTTTATCGTTCGGATCGGGAGTGTTGATTATTATCGGGTTCGTGTTTCCTCCCTGCGATGAGCCGGAGGAAGAGCCGGTATCGGTCTTTATCTCTATCTCCTGAGTGGGTTCGGGAGTCTCCGAGGGTATCGGATCAAATACTCCCATGCCGTTCAAAAGCGAAAATATCACAGCGAGCATCAGTGCGAACACCACTATGAACAGGAACACCCTGATTTTCATCGTATCCTGTTTTTTCTTTCTGTTATTTGCCATTTTTCGTATATTTCCTCATGGTTTCCCGTGTTTTTCATCTTTTCAGAACTCTATTATTATAATACGCATTAAATGAATTGTCTATGAATTATACCCGCTGCGCCGGCGTTCACAAAGTCCCGCCTGCTTGACCCTTCCGGCAAAACTCTCTATAATCTTCCTCAAGGCATCAGTCACGGAGAATAATGCATGGAACGGTACAGGAGCCTGAACAGCTGCCTTCGGGAGCTGTTCGGTGAAAAAACATATAAGCTCGCATTCGATGGAGGCTTCACCTGCCCCGTGAGAGACGGCACGAAGGATACCCGCGGCTGCATCTTCTGCGCAGGCGGCAGCGGCGATTTCGCCATACCCGTGGGCGATGATTTCGGCAGGGCCATGGAGATGGCAAAGTCCGTGGTGGCGGACAAGGGTGCGAGGAAGTTCATCGCCTATTTCCAGAGCTATACAGGAACATACGCGCCTGTTGAGCGTCTTTGCTCCCTCTATTCACAGGCGATAAGCCATCCTGAGGTCGCCGCCCTCTCGATAGGCACGCGGCCTGACTGTCTCGGAGACGATGTGCTTGAACTGTTAAGAGAACTTAACAGAATAAAGCCCGTATGGATAGAGCTCGGGCTGCAGACCATCCATCCCGCCACAGCCGGATACATCCGCAGGGGCTTCGATCTTGCCGTATACGATGAAGCTGTGCGTCAGCTTCGCGAACGGGAGATCACGACAATAGTGCACATGATAATCGGCCTGCCCGGCGAGACTCCGGAGATGATCCGGCAGACGGCCGAATACATAGGAAAAAGCGGCGTTCAGGGCATAAAGCTGCAGCTGCTGCATATCCTCCGCGGGACGGACCTCGAGAAAGACTGGCTGGCCGGAAAGTTCAAAGCCCTGACCCTCGAGGAATACATCGATATCCTTGAGCAGTGCATAGAGAGCCTGCCGCCCGATATGGTCATCCATCGCCTCACGGGCGACGGGGCAAAGCGCAGCCTCATCGCACCTCTCTGGAGCGCCGACAAGAAGACCGTGCTCAATGCCATAAACTCCGCCCTCGAGCGGGATAACGTGACCCAGGGAGCAAAGTGTCTACAATGTCATTCTGAACGAAGTGAAGAATCTCTTAGCAAAGGGACCCTTCGTTTCACTCAGGATGACACTTCGTTCATATGATGCTCAGAATGACATAAATAAAGCCCCCGTCGGAGGACGGGGGCTTTCTGCTTCTGTATCAAAATTACAGCTGCTTCTGGGCGTTTACCTTAACGCCGGGGCCCATGGTGGAAGCGGTGACGCAGGTACGGATGTACTGGCCTTTCGCTGCCGCGGGCTTGGCCTTCACGATGGCTCCGATGAGAGCAACATAGTTCTCATAGAGTTTCTCGGCGCCGAAGCTGACTTTGCCGATGGGGCAGTGGATGATGTTGGTCTTGTCCAGACGGTACTCGACCTTACCGGCTTTCGCCTCTGTGATGGCCTGAACAACGTTTGCATTAACCGTGCCGGCCTTCGGGGAAGGCATGAGTCCCTTAGGACCGAGGACTTTACCGAGACGGCCGATAACGCCCATCATCTT
>CACYDX010000188.1 GCA_902773255.1 Oscillospiraceae bacterium | reverse complement strand
TACAAGACGGACATTCTCTGTCAGATCCAGCTTGCTTCTATAATTAATGCTTTCAAGCTCTTTCTTAGAAGGAAACCATGCCTTGACCGGTATATTCTCCCTGATCTTCTCATTGGCAGTCGTTTCGATCATCTCAATATCCGCATCGGAAAGCTCGCCGCTGAAATCAATCGTCATGCAGCTGTCGCCCATGTGGAACCCCACATTGCTGAACCCGAAGTTTTTATATATAAGACCCGAGATTATATGCTCTCCTGAATGGTTCTGCATCCTCCTGAGCCTCTGCTCTCTGTCTAACCTGCAATCAGCATGGGCCCCCGGCTTGATATATGCATTGCATTCATGGTAGATCTCACCGTTTTTTTCAAACACATACGATACACGCACACCTGAGATATATCCGGTATCGGCCCTCTGTCCACCGCCTTCCGGAAAAAAAGCTGTTCTGTCGAGCACTGTGAGATACTTGTCCTGCCCGGCGAGCTCACATTTCAGCACAGTCGCGTGAAATATGAATAGATGGCTGTCAGAATAATACAGCTTTTCAGTCATTGGGATTTCCCGCGCTTTGCGCTTCTTTTTTCTTAAAGACGATGAATTTACTTATAAGGTAATTGAGCGCAATGGTGATGCAGGTGGTAACGAACTTGACCGGCATCCTGGGCAGACGCAGCCAGGTTATGAAGATAAGTATGAGTAATTCCTCAACACCAAGAGTGAACAGCCGTTCGCCGTAAAAGGCAAGCATGAATCTGAAAAACTCTCCGGACCCGCCCGGTTTTACGCGGAAAACAAAAAAGCAGTTCGTAATGAAAGCAAACATCGTTGAAGCTGTCCATGCGACAACATTCGATATATGTTCATTACAGCCGAGTTTCTTCCCGAACAGCCAGAACATGAAGATATTCAGTGAAGTCGTCATAACGCCTGTCAAAAAATATCTAACTACCTCTGCCCAGTCCAGTGTTTTTATGAAATTGACGCACCAGTTGAACAGCTTTTTCATAATACTCTCACGCGCAGAACGTCATCCATCGCGCTGATGCTTTCTGCAGTTTCCTCGTCGATCCGCTCGCTGAGATCGACTATGGTATATGCATATTTCTCCCTGGGTTTGTTTATCATATGCTCAACATTTATGTTTCTATTGCTTATAAAATCAAGGATACCGGTGATCATGCGAGGAACATTCCTGTGGATGACACAGAGCCTGCATACACCCATCCTGTTAAGTGAGGCATCCGGAAGATTTACCGAATTCTTGATGTTTCCATTCATCAGATAATCATATATCTGTGCCGCAGCCATGTATGCGCAGCGTTCCTCGCTTTCAGGAGTGCAGGCGCCAAGATGAGGCATTGCTATAACGTTCGGGGCTCCGATCAACTTGGAATTGGGAAAATCAGTAACATATTTTGCAACTTTACCTGATTTGAGCGCTCTAAGCATGGCGTCATCGTCAACAACTTCAGCTCTGGATTCGTTTATAATCCGGACCCCGGTCTTCATCCTGGCAAACTCGGCATCAGAGATCATATGATAAGTTTCATCATTATACGGAACATTTAAGCTCAGATAATCACTGCATGCAAGAACATCGTCGAGAGTATCGGAACGGATCACGCTCCTTGAAAGTCTCCATGCCGCATCGACCGACATGAAAGGATCGTAGCCGCGCACTTCCATATCAAGATCCACTGCTGCATTTGCCACCAGCGCACCAACGGCACCGAGTCCCAGCACTCCTATGGTCTTGCCCATGAGTTCGGGACCGGAAAAACCGCCTTTATTCTTCTCCACAAGTTTAGTGATCGCGTCACCCTCGCCGGCTATGGATCTTACCCATTCAATGCTTCCTATAACATCTCTCGATGCCATCACAAGTGAACAGAGCTCAAGCTCCTTGACCGCCTCCGCATTTGCCCCCGGGCTGTTGAATACTACTATGCCGTTCTCCGCGCATTCTTCAACGGGAATATTGTTATATCCCGATCCCGCTCTGGCGATCGCAAGGAGTTCGCTGTTGAAAACCGTATCGTGCAGATTCTCGCTGCGTACCAGGATCGCATCCGGTCTGGCGGATTCCGGATTTACTGTGAATCCTTTCTTTATAAGATACTCTATACCGGTTTCGGAAATATTGTTTATGGTCTTTACTTCAAACATCTGTTCTGTGCCTCAAATCTCTTCATATAATCAGCAAGCGCCGCTGCGCCTTCCAGCGGCATTGCGTTATACATCGAAGCCCTGATACCTCCGGTGACCCGATGTCCCTTCAGGTTTACCAGCCCTTCTTTGGCAGCGCCGGAAACAAATTCTCTGTCGAGCTCTTCTGACGGAGTTCTGAATGTTGCATTCATAAAGCTGCGGGAATCCGGCTTCGCTCTGGAAATGTAAAAGCTGCTGTTGTCAAGAACACCATATATCATCCCGGCTCTTTCGCGACGTATCTGATCCATGGCTGCAACTCCGCCCTGTTTCTTAAGCCACTCCAGTTCAAGTGTAAGCATGTAGATACACCAGCATGGCGGCGTGTTCAGCATCGAATCGTTCTTAATGAGAACATCGTATCTCATCACCTCAGGGGTGATGTCCGCGTGTCTGCCTGCAAGGGCCTTGTCTATGACCACAACCGTCAAACCTGCAGGCGCAATGTTCTTCTGTGCTCCGGCATAAATAAGTCCGTAACGGGAAACATCCACCGGACAGGAAAGAATGTCCGAGGACATATCGCAGACAAGTACGGAAGGTGTTTTCGGAACATAATGCCATTCCGTACCGTATATGGTGTTGTTTGCACAGTAATAGAAGTAAGAGGCTTCATCAGACAGTTTCAGCTCATTCTGTTCAGGGATCCTGTCAAAGCCGCTGCCGGATACATCACATGCGATGTTTACCTTGCCGTATTTTTCCGCCTCGCGGGCAGCCTTTCCAGAAAATGAGCCTGTAACAGCATAGTCAGCAGAACCGCCGTTCAGGAGATTCATCGGTATCGATGCAAACTGGAGTGTAGCACCGCCTTGAAGGAAAAGGATCTCATGCGTATCCGGGACAGAGAGCACTTCCCTGAACAAAGACTTTGCATTACTGAAAATCTCCGCAAAATCTTTGCCGCGATGGGTCATCTCCATAACTGACATACCGCTTTCCCCGTATGAAACCAGTTCGTCTCTTGCCTTTTCCAGAACTTCCAGCGGCATAACGGAAGGTCCGGCAGCAAAGTTATATACTCTTTCCTTCATTATTTGAACCCTGTTTGATCAGTTATTGTGAACATCAAACTGCCGATAAAGAAACAAGAATCTGTATCGGCATTTTAACTAAATCAATATATAGTATTTTGGTGGATTAGTCAATAACACCATAAAGAATTTCGTCTTTTCTTTCAGTTATCCTTACCTGTCTGACCTTACCCTTCAGCCCGCTTCCGGTTGTGCTGACAAGAAGATAATTATCACTGTGCCCTGAACATGAGCCGTCTGTTTCTCCGCTCTCAAACAGGACAGGAAGCGTCAGTCCCTTTTGTGCGTCAAGGAAAGCGATAGTCATCTCTTCGGCGACCGCGGCTGCTTCTCTCGCTCTCCTTGCTTTGACTGCATTCGGACACTGATCCGGCATTTTGTCAGCAGGTGTCCCCGGTCTTCTCGAATATGGAAAAACATGCATTGCCGAGAACGCGCACTTTTCAATAAACGCAAGCGTATCCCGGTGATCCTCATCAGTCTCTCCGGGAAAGCCTGTTATAAGATCACAGGTGATGCCGCAATTAGGGAAGAATTCCCTAAGCATAACAGTTTTTTCATAAAACTCAGCAGTATCATATTTTCTGTTCATGGCTTTCAGAGTTTTGTCACAGCCGGACTGGAGAGAAAGATGGAAGTGTCTGCAGAGCCTGCCTGTCTCCGCAAGCCTTTTGCACAGCTTATCAGTTATAACGGTCGGCTCAAGAGAACCCAGTCTTATGCGCATATCTCCGGCATTATCAGCAACCGCACATATGACATCGGCAAGTGACGGCTTTCCCTGGAGATCCACACCGTATGAAGCTATTTCAATACCCGTCAGAACTATCTCCATAAAACCCGCATCTCTCAGCCTGCAGGTTTCATCAACAGCCTTTTCCACAGGCAGCGAACGCAGTCTTCCCCTTGTGTAAGGGATTATGCAGTAAGAGCAGAAATTGACACATCCATCCTGTATCTTCAGCATTGCCCTGGTCCTTCCCGGAACTGCTCCGGCAGGCAGCATTTCGAAAGATCGTCTTCTGAACGGATCATCTATGATCCTGATCTTCTCATTGTCAAGGCAGGCCCGTTCTACAGCCTCGATAAACTTTTCCCTGTCTCCCGAACCAAATACAACATCAACGCCTATTGAAGAGACATCATCCGGTGACAGCTGGGAATAGCAGCCGCAAACCGCAACAACCGCCCCCGGATTCTCATCCTTCAGTCTCCTGATCAGCTGTCTTGATTTTCTTCCGCTTTCACCTGTTACTGCGCAGGTATTAACTATCACGGCATCTGCCATCTCACCGGAAGCAGCGCAGACATGGCCTTTTCCCGTGAGAAAGGCTTCCATTGCCTGTGACTCATACTGATTGACCTTGCATCCCAGAGTGGATATAATGTATTTCATGCTAACTCCTGTATATCTGAAAGGCTGACTTATGGAACACTATCTTGACAACGCGGCGACAACCAGAGTATGTCCGGAAGCGGCGGAAGCGGCAGTAAAGGCTATGACGGAGACATACGGGAACCCCGGCTCTACACATACTTTGGGCAGAGAAGCCAGGGCTCTGATGGACTCTTCGAGGAAAAAAACCGCACATGCGCTCGGATGCAGTTCTTCTGAACTCATTTTCACATCTTGCGGTTCTGAAAGCGATAACTGGGCGATAATCTCCGGTGCAGAAAGCATGAGGAGAAAAGGCATGCACATTATCAGTTCCGAAACCGAACACGATGCAGTGAGAAAATCGCTGGATGAACTTGAAAAGCGCGGTTATGAGGTAACGCGTCTTAAACCTGACGCAGGCGGAGCCATAAGCACGGAATCTGTCAGATCAGCCCTCCGCCCTGATACTGTGCTCGTTTCCCTGATGATGGTAAACAACGAGACCGGTTCCGTTACCGATATTGCTTCGGTGGCTGAAGCAATCAAAGAATCCGGCAGCAGCGCTCTTCTCCATACCGACGCCGTGCAGGCTTTCATGAAACTGCCATTCAAAGCTTCCACGCTCGGCGCAGATATGATAAGCATAAGCGGACACAAGATCCATGCGCCAAAAGGCATCGGCGCATTATATATCAGAAAAGGCCTGCGTATCAAGCCCTGTATAGTTGGCGGAGGGCAAGAGGAAGGCCGGCGTGCGGGAACCGAAGCCGTAGCACAGATGGCCGCTTTTGCTGCCGCATGTGAGGCCGCAGCAGCAGATAAAGGAGCCGTTTCAAGAATGGAGAGGTTCCGTTCTGAGATCATTGAAAATCTTACAGCCTCCGTGCCGGGCCTTTCCGTAAACGGAGGCGGTGCTCCGCATATCCTCAGTATTTCAATTCCCGGTATGAGAAGTGAAGTGCTTATGAACTTTCTTGAATCAAGACATGTTTATGTATCAAAAAGCTCCGCCTGCAAAAGGGGCGGGCGGAGCCATGTACTTGAAGCTATGGGCATCGACCCTAAAAGGATCGACGGATCTATAAGGATCGGCCTTTCAAGATATACAACTGCTGAAGATATCTCGGCCTTCTGTACTGGGATCAGCGATGCATGGAGCACACTTGCTCACTCCTGATCCGTTTTTGTTTTACGTTCAGCAGTTTCTCCCGTTCCGGGCTTCTTCACCATCTCTCTTGTGACCGGATCTATTCTGTCAAGATCAAAATACTCTTCAGTTTCCACCGGAAGATCACTGCGCGCAAGTTTGCGTTTTACCATGTTATCAATAAGGGTATAGATCACTACGAACACAGGAACGCCTAACAGCATTCCCCAGAATTTGAACAGGCCGGCACCGAGGATAATGGAGAACATCACCCAGAAGCCACTGATGCCGGTGGAGTTTCCGAGGATCTTCGGGCCGATGATATTCCCGTCGATCTGCTGAAGGATGATTATGAATATCACGAATATCAGGCACTTCACCGGGTTGGTAAGCAGGATGATCAGGCCTGAAGGGATAGCCCCTATAAACGGGCCGAAGAACGGGACAATATTCGTAACACCGATTATTACACTGACAAGCAATGCATACGGCATGTTGGTTATCGCGCAGAAAATATAGCATATGAGGCCGATGATCGCCGAATCAAGCAGCTTGCCTGATATAAATCCCATGAAGGTACTGTCAGTAAACCTGATGCCCTCAAACAGCTTGTCGGCTGCTTCGACTGTGAAGATGCAGTACATAAGTCTCTTGAATCCGGCCTTGAAGCGTTCGAGCGTACTGAGTATGTATACGGAAACTATGATTCCTATCACGAGGTTATACACTCCTCTGAGGAATACATAAACTCCGCCGGCAACGTTGCTCACAATGTTGCCGAGTCCCGGGAGCACGGTATCCTTCAGCCAGTCTATAAGCCCTTCATTGAAATTATCAAGGGCGTTGGATACGTAGTTTTCTATCTCGGGATAGTCGGCGAGCCGTTTTTCCACCCATGTACTGACAACATTAATATATGTATTGCTGTTTGAAACTATTGTCTCTATGCTGCTGTACAGCTGCGGGATGATCAGATAGACAAGAAGCGTCAGTATGGCGATGAGAATTATTTCAGAAACCAGAACTGAAAGAGCTCTCGCGAGTCTTTTGCCGGACTTCTTTTTGTTCTTTCTGAATAATCTTTTAGTCAAAGGCAGAAATATACTCTTCTCAAGTCTTTTCATCAGAGGGGCAAGAAGATAAGTCAGAACCAGACCCCATATAAACGGGCTGAGTATTCTGAACAGCGATCCGATAGCGCTTCCTATAGCTGGAATGTAGTTGAGCGCCATAAAAAACAGGATGGAAACGGCTATCACGCAAAACGCCGTGACACCCCAGTACAGATATTTCTTATCCCATCTGAATCTTCTTCTCATCTTTTTTCTCCCGGATCTTAGCCCCTGAAACTGCTATATTTCTTTCTCAATTTATATATTTTACTATCGTCTCCGGCTACCGTCAACAAATAAATGAGCAGATAATCACATTATGTAAATCTTTTTGACTTCAAAAAATTTCAATATACATTTTCAAACTGTTGAAAACCCTGTTGAAAATGTTCAAAACCTGCATATTGTGGTTAACAATTTAGAAACAAATTGTTTATCAATGCAAATCTATCGATAAAATATGCATAATTGTGTAAACCGCGATAAAAACACATGGTTGAAATCGATGTGTAAAAGTCTATAATAAAAACAGTTAATAAGCTTAGTATTATATTTTTCACTGAAAACAGGAGATTGTTAATATGGTTAAGGTAGATCTTTCAGGTGCACAGTCATTTTTCACCGGAAACGGACCCGATTATTCCGCGGCGGCGGCAGCTCACAAAGTCCTGGCAGAACGCACAGGCGCAGGTGCAGATTTTCTCGGCTGGCCCGATCTCCCCGCAAAGATCAGAGATACTGAACTTGACAGAATAGTAGCCGCTGCAGAGAAGATCCGTTCCAGATCGTCTGCGCTCATTGTTATCGGTATAGGCGGTTCATATCTCGGTGCAAAAGGTGCAATAGAGTTCCTCAGACCAAATCCCGGCCCGGATGATACCAAAGTCTTTTTCGCAGGAAACGGTGTTAACCCGGATTATCTGTATGATGTGATCGGGCAGCTCGGTTCCTGTGACTTTGATATTAACGTCATTTCCAAATCCGGCACAACGCTCGAACCTGCTGTTTCCTTCAGGATATTCAGGGATATACTCTCTGCCAAGTACGGAGACAAAGCAAATGATCACATTTT
>CACYDX010000187.1 GCA_902773255.1 Oscillospiraceae bacterium | reverse complement strand
GGCTCCGTTATGAGACGCAGGAGGAGACCCTGCGTGTGGCTAGACGGTACAAGGAACTGGAGATACCTGTCGACGTGCTCGTTATCGATTACTTCCACTGGCCCAGGCAGGGGGAATGGAAGTTCGACGAACAATACTGGCCGGACGTGCAGGCCATGTGCGGCGAACTGGAAAGCATGGGTATACGTCCCATGGTATCCGTTTGGCCTACGGTCGATCCGCGGAGTGAAAACTATAACCAAATGCTGAAACGGAATTATCTCCTCCGCGCAGAGCGCGGCGTCAGCGTTTTCTTTATGATCATGGGGCCGCAGGGGCTCTTTGATGCGACCCATCCCGGCGCCAGGCGATTCATCTGGGATACTGCGGCCCGGAACTATTATGACATGGGGATTCGTATGTTCTGGCTTGACGAGGCAGAGCCGGAAATGCGCCCCTATTCCTATGACAACGTCCGCTACTATCTCGGAAACGGACTGGAAGTCAGTAATATCTATCCGTTCTTTTACGCAAAGGCGTTTTATGACGGGCTGAAAGAAAAAGGGGAGCGGCAGATCGTCAATCTTGTGCGCAGTGCATGGCTTGGTTCACAGAGAAACGGAGCGGTTCTCTGGTCCGGGGACATTCCGTCAGACTTCGACTCCCTTCGCCGCCAGATAAAAGCCGGCCTGAATGTCGCAATGTGCGGGATCCCATGGTGGACGACCGATATAGGAGGATTCTTCGGAGGAGACCCGAAAGATCCGGCTTTTGTTGAGCTCCTGATCCGCTGGTTTGAGTTCGGTGCATTCTGTCCGGTTTTCCGCCTGCACGGGAAACGGCTGCCCTATGATACAGTAAACAAGCAGAAGGAATATGACGCATTTCTTCCCACATGCGCGGATAATGAGATCTGGTCTTACGGCGAAGACGCTTTTGAGATCATGAAAAAGTATATTCTCCTGCGGGAAAAACTGAAGCCGTATATTCTGCGTCAGATGGAACGCGCGCACACGGATGGAACCCCGGTCATGAGGCCGCTTTTCTATGACTTCCCGGAAGACCGGAATGTCTATGAGATCGGGGACGAGTATATGTTCGGACCGGATATACTGGTCAGTCCAATCATCGAACAGGGTGTATCGGAGCGTATGGTTTATCTTCCCGATGGGGCGGACTGGAAAGATGTTCAGTCCGGAAACCTTGTCCGAGGCGGCTGCAGTGTTACTGTTCGGGCACCGATTGATACGATCCCGCTGTTTGTCAGAAATGGGAAGGAGATTCCGGGACTTACCGTGTGATGAAAAAGCTGGATTACAAAAATGACCGGATCGGAAGCCTGATCGTCAAAACATCAACTCCTATGCTCGTCGCTGAGCTGCTGAACCTTCTATACAGTATCGTTGACAGAATCTATATCGGCAGGATCAACACGGGCATGGGCAGTGCGCTCAGCGGGATCGGGCTCTGCTTTCCGTTCATCATCATCATAACCGGTTTTTCCAACATGTTCGGAATGGGCGGTTCCGCCCTGTTCTCCATAGAGCTCGGCAAAGGGGACAAACGTAAAGCTACCGCCATTCTGAACACTACCCTGCGCCTTGCCGTTATTTCCGCGGCAATCCTTACTGTTGTTACGGAGTCTTTCTCGGAGCGTTTGCTGACGCTTTTCGGGGCGGATGCGATCACGATGGGATCGGCACTGCCTTATTTGCGGATCTATATGTCCGGTACGATCTTTGTGCTGATCGCATCAAGCATGTATCCGTTTATCAACGCTGAAGGCTTTCCCAGGATCGGAATGACTGCCATTGCGGTCGGTACCGTGCTGAACATCATTCTGGATCCGCTGTTCATCTTCGCCCTCGACATGGGGGTGAGAGGCGCCGCAATCGCGACTGTTATCTCGCAGGCCGTCTCCGCGTGCGTGTCGGCAGGCTTCTTGTTGGGAAAACAGAATGAATTTAGATTGACTGTGCCCCGGATCGGGCGTGATGCCGCACCCATGCTGCCGTATGCTGGAAATATCGTCAGTCTCGGCACGGCTCCGTTCATCATGTCCTGCACCAATTCTCTCGTGTCTGTTATTTGTAACCGGGTCCTGATGTTTTTCGGGGGAAGCGATTACGTCTCCGTCATGACGATCATTACCTCGATCCGGCAGATCTTGGATACGCCGGTGTCGTCTGTTGCAAACGGTACTTCGCCGATCATCAGCTTCAACTACGGGAACCGGCAGCCTGACAGGATACGGCAGACGATCGTGATCATGGTGTTGATTTCGCTTGCTTACACAGCTGCCGTCTGGGCACTGATCGAACTCTGGCCCGGTCTGTTTATCGGTGTGTTTACGAACGATCCGCATCTGACGGAGTTATCCGTACCAGCAGTTCATATTTACTTCTTCGCTTTCATTTTCCAGGGATTCCAACATTGCGGACAGGCGGTCTTCAAGGCGCTTAACAAGAAAAAGCAGGCGATCTTTTTCAGCCTGTTCCGGAAGGTCATACTGGTCGTGCCGCTGACATACCTGCTTCCGTACGGATTCGGATTCGGTACGACAGGTGTTTTTCTGGCAGAGCCGATTTCCAATTTCCTTGGTGGAGCGGCATGCTTTACCACGATGGTGTTTGTCGTGAAAAGAGAGTTGTACAGTATGAGACTTGGAGAAAAGGGTAACGGATCCGGAAAGGAGAACCAATGAGTATGATTCGGGAACTGCTGCAGAGTACACAGATCCCTGAAATGGTAAAGATTCGGCAGCTGTTTGATGATACGCACATTTCCCCCGAGACAATCCCTGCGGTTGTGGAGGAGCAGCTTGCAAGACCTGAGATCAGTTCCAGAATCGGGCCGGGCATGGAGATAGCTATCACTGTCGGCAGCCGCGGAGTGGCGAATGTCGGACTGATCACAAAATCAGTTGCGGATTTTGTGAAGAAGCGAGGGGCGACACCTTTTGTAGTCCCAGCGATGGGCAGTCACGGCGGCGCAACAGCCAAAGGTCAACGCGAGGTGATTGAAGGCTACGGTGTGACCGAGGAATTCATCGGATGCGAGATCCGCTCATCGATGGAAACGGTATGCGTGGGCAATACGGAGACCGGCATGCCCGTTTATGTGGACAAAAATGCCTTTGGAGCGGACGGCATCATAGTCTGCGGACGGATCAAACCGCATACGGGTTTCCGCGGACCGTATGAAAGCGGTATCATGAAAATGATGACGATCGGGCTTGGCAAACAAAAAGGCGCCGAAACGGTCCATGCGGACGGATTCGGCAAGTTTTGCGAGTATATTCCGATGTTCGGCAAGATCATTCTTCGAAATGCTCCGGTCATCTGCGGGCTTGCCATGATCGAAAACGCATATGACCGCACGCGTGAGATCGTGGCCCTCACACCTGACGAAGTCATCTCCGAGGAGCCAAAGCTTCTGCTCAGAGCAAAAGCGTATATGCCGCGTATTCTTTTTGACTCCTGTGACGCGCTGATCGTGGACCGCATGGGAAAGGAGATAAGCGGAGATGGGATGGATCCAAATATCACAGGACGATTTCCCACCCCATTTGCTGACGGCGGGATCAACGCGCAGCGGGTTGCCGTCCTGGATCTTTCCGAGGCGTCTCATGGCAATGCGTGCGGGATCGGCCTGGCGGATGTCACGACACGCCGCCTGTTCAGCAAGATGGATTTCGATATGACCTACCCCAATGCGATCACCAACACGGTTACGGATGAAATGAAGATCCCGATGGTCATGGAAAGCGATGAACTGGCAATTAAGCTATGTATAAAAAGCTGCAACTTCATCGACAAGGCAAATCCGAGAATCGTACATATCCGAACAACGATGGATATGGAAGAAATAGAAATCTCCGCTGCCATGGTCGAAGAGGCAGCGAAGAATCCGAATATCAGTATTCTCGGGGAATCGGCTCCGATGGCTTTCAATGAAAAGGGAAATCTGTTCTGAAAGGTCGGGAGAAAAGCTTATGATCAACGCGCTGCTGATAAACCTGTCTGACAACGTGGCCGTGGTTACGGAACAAATCCAGAAAGGCGGCAGGATCTGCTTCATGTGCGGAACGGAAGAAAGAACTATCACCGCCGCTGAGACGATCCCCGTTTTTCACAAGACGGCTCTTCGTGATATTGAGAAAGGGCACGAGGTATACAAGTATGGCTGTCGGATCGGTATAGCCACCTCGGATATCAGGCAGGGAGAACATGTCCATTGCCATAATGTCCGCAGCCCGGATGCGAGGATAGATTCATGAAGACATTTCTTGGATATAAAAGGCCGGATGGCCGTACCGGCGTGAGAAATATGGTCCTGGTACTCCCGACCAACATGTGCGCCTCAGACACAGCGGCACTGATTGCGTCAAAAGTTCCGGGGGCGGTAAGCTTTCATAATCAGGTCGGCTGCTCACAGGTTCCTTCGGACATGCAGTATGCCCTTGATATGATGGCGGGATTCGCGGCAAATCCGAATGTGTACGGCACGGTCGTGATCGGCCTGGGATGTGAAACCTGCCAGGCAGATATGGTCGTGGAAGAGATCAGAAAGCGCACCTGCAAACCGCTGGAGGTTTTTGTTATTCAGCAGATGGGCGGCATTGTCAACACAGTCAGCGCCGCGGCAGAAGCTGTGAGCCGAATGGTAAAGGACGCGGCACTGTGCGTGCGGGAGGCGTGCTCTGTTGACGAGCTTCTGCTCGGGACGGAGTGCGGCGGTTCTGATCCGACATCCGGCATCGCGGCAAATCCGACGATCGGTGCTCTCAGCGATAAACTGGTAGCCGACGGGGGAAGCGTTATTCTCAGTGAAACGACGGAGCTCGTCGGCGCGGAAGATATCCTTTCCGCACGAGCTGCGGATGAAAATGTGAGGAACCGCATCTATACCATTATTTCTCGCTATGAGGATCACTTTTTACGTAACGGCGAAGACGTTCGATACGGCAATCCCACGCCGGGGAACAAAGAAGGCGGCCTGACCACTCTGGAAGAAAAGTCGTTGGGCTGTATCCATAAAGGCGGCTCCTCGACGATCAACGCGGTGTATGACTACGGGAAACAGATCCCCTGTGATATGAAAGGCCTCGTCATTATGGATACACCGGGCAATGATGCCTCATCTATTGCCGGGATGCTTGCGGGCGGGGCACAGCTTGTTGTTTTCTCAACAGGCCGTGGAACTCCTCTCGGAAGTCCGATAGCGCCGGTGATCAAACTGACCGGAAACCGGTATACAGCCCGGACTCTGTCTGACATGCTGGACTTTGATGCCAGTTCTGCATTGACCGGAGAGAAAAGTATCGACGTACTTGGCGATGAGCTTTACGAGCTCGTACTGGAAGTATGCAGCGGATGCCGGACTAAGGCAGAGATACTCGGCTTTACAGAAACCGCTGTCATGCGGGCCTGCAACTATGTATAGAGGTGAATGGCACACACCGATGGTGCGGCGCACAGTGTGAGCGAGGGGGATGTTATGAAGAAAAAAGCGTTTTGCAGACTGAAGATGACGGAGATCCGCCCGGAGGGCTGGCTGCTTGATCAGTTGAAAACACAGATGGGAGGGCTTTCGGGCATCCTATATGATATGTGGGATAGTGTCGGGTCCTACTCCGGCTGGCTCGGAGGGACCGGCGACGCATGGGAGCGCGCCCCGTATTATTTGGACGGTCTGCTTCCGCTTTCTTACTATCTGCAGGATTCTCGGCATATGGAGATATGCAGCAGGTTTATTGCCTGGACGCTCTCCAGCCAGGACGACGAGGGGAATTTTGGGCCGGTGAATACCCGAGCCGACTACTGGTCCCGGTTTGTTATGCTCAAGGTGCTTATCCAGTATTACGAGATAACAGGGGACAAGAGCATTCTGTCTTTTGAAGAAAAGTATTTTGAGTACGCCGCGAAAGCCTTTCGGAAACGCCCTCCCGTAAACTGGTCCGCTGCGCGTATACCAGAGCTGCTGTTTTGCATGAAATACATTTACGAGCAGACCGGAAACGAGAGAGTTGCGGAGCTTGCCCGCGAGGTGGAGCGATACTCCATGGACTGGACAGCGTTCATGGATGTTTTCCCTTTCCCCAGGCCCACGGATTTCTACGTGAAATGGGACCCGGTAAAAGATTATAACCATTCGAGGCTGGACGAGATTATTCCGTTTCATCTTACTCATATAGTCAATATCGCAATGGGTGTCAAACAACCCTCCCTGCATGCTTTTTTCTTCGGCGGCGATTCACGGGATATCAACAGACGAGGATTCGACCAGTTGGATCGTTTTCACGGGACGCCGTCAGGCTGTATAAACGGAGACGAACACCTCTCCGGTACAGATCCCAGACAGGGAGCCGAACTGTGCTCGGTCGTTGAGTTCATGTTCAGTCTTCAGGTCATGCTGGAGATAACCGGCGATCCATATCTCGCCGACAGACTTGAGAGGCTGGCGTATAACGCACTTCCGGCGACGATCACAGAAGATTATATGGCACATCAGTATCTTCAGCAGGCAAACCAGGTCTGCGTTGATATACGCAGGCGTTCCTGGTACAACAATCGTGATGATGCGACGATTTTTGGCCTTGAGCCGAATTTCGGATGCTGTACAGCCAATATGCATCAGGGCTGGCCAAAATTTGTGAATGCTCTGTGGTATAAAGGCAATAACGAGCTGATTTCTGCTGTTTTCGCACCGTCGTCGGTCTGCACGGAGCTCGACGGCGAGCAGATCCGGGTGGAATTATCCACTCAGTACCCCTTTGAAAAGACGTTGAACTATCAGATAAAAAACTCTTGTCAAAAGGAGCACACGATCAAAATCAGAGTTCCGTCGTGGTGTCCGGATCCGGAACTTGTTTTCAACGGGGAACGACTCCGCGTATCCGTGTCCGACGGTTATCTTTATCTCAGCCGCGTCTTTCAGAAGGGGGATACGGTAACGGTCACGCTCCCGATGCCTGCGCGGTTTACTTTCTGGCATCGCGGAAGCAGGGTTCTTGAACGCGGTCCGCTGGTCTATGCGCTGAATATAAAGGAGCGCTTTGAGACGATAAAAGAGCTCTGCGGGGTCAGGGACTACTGCGTGTACCCGGAAAGCCCATGGAATTTCGCAATTTACGCGGATGAAGCTTTGTTTGAAGAAAAGCCCGTGGCAGCCACACCTTTTTCAAAGAAAGCCCCTCCCGTGACAGCTTATCTCAGAGCAAGATCCGTGCCGGGTTGGACAATGGAAAACGGGAACACTGGGGAACTCCCCGTGATTTCAGAGAACGGCGAACTCGGAGAGGAACAAACGATCGAGCTTATCCCCTACGGCTGCACGAATCTCAGAGTGACGGAGTTTCCGGAAATAAAAACGATCATATGAAAGCTTAGCCATGAGAAATCAGCCAGCTTACAGCCCCAATAACCCTCCCGCTCGTCGATGATATCACCGACGAGCGGGAGGGATTTCTTTCAAGGCTGTAAAAACCGGGGTGTGTAGCGGAATTGATTTGTCCATACATGATCTGGAT
>CACYDX010000186.1 GCA_902773255.1 Oscillospiraceae bacterium | reverse complement strand
CGATCCCTTGGAAGCGGAGCATATGGGCGGAAGAATGATCGATCTTGACGCGCTTTGAAAACAATAATGAAAGAACCCGGGACTGCAGATGCGGTCCCGGGTTTGCTTATATTCAAAAGTTCTCAGTTGAACGCAGACATCTCAGCGGCATACCAGTTTTTCCCGTCTTTTACGAACAGCATCTCATAGCCGTTCTTCATTCCGTATGAGTATTTCTCATACCAGGACTGGGCAGTGAAGTTGGCCTTATACTGTATTGTGCAGTAGAATGCGTTATCACCCACGCGGCAGAAATCCGAGTAAGCCAGTTCATCATATTCCACCTCGGTGTCAGATGCCCAGTACATTCCCTCGGCTGATTCCCTTATATACCTGTTCAGCCTTGTACCGCCCAGCGTGCAGCTCAGCAGCTCACGCATCGACTGCAGCCTCAGCTGTGAAGAAGAGTAAGCCATGTAACGAGTGAAATATGTATCTACGATATCATACATCTCATTTTTCAGCTGCTCATCGTTGGCGTGGAAATAGATGAATTTTCCGGTATCGGTAATAACAGGCACAAGTTCTTTGCCGTTGCTGTCATATGCGGTTATCACCGGTTCGGTGAAGATCCCGCCGTGTGAATACTCGACGGTTTTCCATTCTTTTCCGGCAGTATATTTCGTAAAGCTTTCAAATACACCGCTGCTGCTCGAGGTGACATCCTGCGGGAGAAGCTCCGCTCCGCAGACCTTTACCGTGACATCCTCAGGCGCTTTGACAACGAACGAATAAACTTCATCAGGTGTGTAGTAGTATCTGTAAATATTGCTCAGCTCATCATATTCGGGATGAAGCTCTCTGCCTTTGTCATCTGTGACGGTGACATCGCCGTAAAGAGGACTGACACTGAAACATCTGAATGATGGGGCCGGTACGAAGCGCGATTCCAGCTCGCTCACTCCCGGAACGGGAATATTTCCGGTATAGTACTGATCGCCCACAGGAACGCCGTTTATGCTGAGTACAACGCTTTCAGGGGCATTTACTTCAACGCTGATATGCTCAAGGTTGGAAGTGAAGTCGCAGACTGTAACGGAATCGAGTTTCCAGTAGTGCCTGCCGAAGCCGGCGAATTTATCGTCCCTGGCCTTAAATACAACGTTGTATAGATTGGTATTCTTTGCCATTACGACGAATGTCGAGGTGGACTCATCTGAACCTGCGATACTCTTGCGATAGGAAAGATCCTTGTCTCTGAGAGCGCTGTCATAGTAGTTTCTGAAGAGAGCGTCGGCGTTTTCGAATTCACTCACATAAGTGCTTGCAGAGGGAGCAGCCATATCGAGCCATTCATCCTTGCTCATGGAAGAGAGCATCTCTTCCATAGGCAGTTCAGGACGGGTTACTTCATAAATAGCGGCATATCTGTAAAGAACAATGCATGTCACAGCGCCAACGACAAGCAGCACGGCTGCCCATATCATCAGGAAAACAAGCCAGGCGTGTGACTTTTTTCTTTTTTTGCCTGTTTTTTCGCTGTTTTCAGATCCCGGTCCGGTAATGTCATCTGACGGCGAAGCAGGGGTGTTTTCCTCAGATGCGGAATGTTCGAGCAGGCTTTCTTCTTCAGCGATTATCCCTTTGTTTTTCTTCTTACGCATTGCCTTCACCTTCCTTTAATACGATGAACCCGGTGGGTATCCTTCTGGGACCGGTGACAGAGGCACAGTTGTTTATGATCTCTCCGCCGTAAACCATGACTGATGATGAGCCGCCGTCAAGATTTCCGGCATTAACGGCGCCGTACTCGAGCATGACGTTGACTATGTCCTCCATCGTGGCGCCGAGTGTGTTGATGCTTCTGCCGTCAAGCACGAGGAGCAGGAGAGAGCCGTCCTCTCTCTGTCCTATGGCAGTTCGGGGGTTGACGCCGCTGCCGAGGTTCTGTGACTGAACCTCTCCGTTTATAATGAGAGCGGATGCAAGTCCGTCGTGTGTAACGAAGCTTACAGCCCATTTCATGCCCTGTTCTATCGCCTTGGTTCCGGACATGGTCCCTATGCGAAGTATGCCGTCATTATCTATGCCGACAACATTATATCTGTGTGAGGGGGCGCCCCATGTTATCTCGGAGTCGACTATAACAAGGCCCTGAGGCCTGCCGCCGTCACCCAGGCCGTTCATATCATTGAAGCCGCCGGCGTTTATTCCTGCAAGCCCGTCGTACTTTGCAACCATTTCAGTCAGCTGCAGACCGGGCGTCTTGCCGAATTCCTCGGATGTTCCAAGAATAACGCTCTTCGGGTCTCTTACAATAAGGAGCTTGCCCTTGCATGTGCCCATGGCTATGTCTATGAGCTGCAGATATTCCTGCTTTTTATCATTTTCAGCCACAGCCTCATCGGCTAAATGGATCAGAGAGGTATTAACGCTGTCTGTTTCCGCCTGCTCGGTATTTACGCTGACGTATTTTGCAAGCTCATCCTCAGAGAGAAAGATGCTGGGTATCCACCGGATAGCGCTGGTCTCTCTCATCGAACGAGTGAAGCTTCCGGTCAGAGTAGGCGAGGGGCCTTTTTCTATTACCCATATTATACCGAGCAGCACGATAAGGACAGCACCGATGCTCACTCCCAGAAATGCAAATATGCGTCCGGGTACCGAGACGGATCTGCTTTTTCTGCGTGCTTTGTGTTTATCTTCGTCCGCATTCTCCGGATCAAGCGTGACTTCAGCCGGTACCTTATGATCAGTTTGCTTTTTTCTCTTTTTTGCAGGTTTGGCTTCCTCAGTGTCCGGGGTTCTGACAGATATGCTGTCGACCGCCGATTCTTCCGGTTCTGACTCGTCAAAAAATGCTGAACTCTCTTCAACCTGCTGTTCGATATCTGTTATGTTTTCTTCATAGGAATCAGGAGCACTTTTCAGTTTTTTACCGGATTCCGCTTTGCCCGGAGGCAGATGTCTTCCACTCATATTTTGGGATCCTTTTTTTGATCGGTTTCTTCTTCGGATACGGAACTTTCACTGCGTTGACGGATTATCAGCAGTATGGATTCCGTTATGACTAAAACGAGAAAAACCGCAAACGGTATTTTAAATGTCTCTCTGGAGAGAAGCTGAAGCACACAGAAGCGGTCCATGATCCAGAGTATCAGGAATATTACAGCCATATCTATGCAGATATGGGGAAGAATGCGTTTGAACATTATTCGTCCTCTCCGATATATATCATGTCCCACACAGGCCTCCCGTACGGGTAGCTGAGCAGAGTTCCGTTCCAGCAGAATCCGGATGTCTGACCGCCGTCGAGATTGTATGCGGATTTGCAGCCGAGTTCATAAAACAGCTTTGAAAGCTGTTCCATGGTAAGACCTTTGGAAGTGTTTATCCTGCCATCGATAACAACAAAAAAGTAGTGTCCCGGCTCAACACAGCCTATTGCGGTGCGCGGGTTCGCTCTGCACACACTGCTGTTGAATTTGGTTTTGACATTGCCGTTGTCAAGAAGCTCGGGACCGAAGCACCATACCTGCCATGCCCCGTATTTCTTGAGAGATTTCGGGTCATATTTTGAGGCCGGCATGGTTATGAGCTCACCTTTGTCGGTAAGGATACCGATATCTTCAAACTTGGTATTCCGGTAGAGAACGCCGTTTCTTACGACAACGCCCTTTGCCCGCGCTCCGTAATGGTCGCCGGATATGGCGATCACCGCTTTATGTCGGGCTGCAAGATCTGGTAGGTCTTCAGTGTGCTTCTTAAAACCTTCGCCGCCGAAGGCGGTCTTGAAATACTTGAGATCGCGGATGTAGATCTCTGCGATATTATATATGACGCCTTTTTTACTGTAATGGGATACTGTGACATTTATGTTTGCACTCTGATAGCTGTCATCGGTCTGAATTATTTCGCCGTCGGTAAACTTGTCCGCAAACTTTTCACCGAACATCCCCGAGGTGTTTCGAGCAGGCTCTGCCGCTTCGGAAGATTCTGCCGGTTCCGCCGGCTCTGCAGGTTCTGCATATTCCGCCGGTTCTGCAGGCTCTGTTTCAGTATCCTGCTCAGGAGCCTCCGTTCCCGCCGCTGCAGGCGTCTCCGTAACGGAGACCTGAACAGGATTTGTCTGCGGTTCGGAGCTTATGATGCTGACAGGTTCAGGGTCATTTGAGAAATCTATCACGAAATGGAACAGGCAGAACAGCCCGAATCCGAGGCAGATGCACAGGAAGTCAATTATTATGAGGGTAGATACTTTAAGCTTTTTGATAATTATCACCACCGTGAGATCAATAGTAATCCGGGAAATACATGGCCATGGTATCCTTGTCGGCTTTTAATATAGTCTTGAGACCTGCAAGCCACGATTCTACCCTGCCGTTGGAGAAGACCTCGGTCATATGGGTTTTGTACTTTTCATACATCCCGCGGCTTTCCTTCCATCTTTTAAGGTTTCTCGCAGATTCGGGTTCAAGTTCGTCGAACATTGAGTTTACGGTTTCCAGACAAAACTCGTCGCTGAGACCTTTTTCGAGCATCTGGGCGGACGTCTCAAGAAGAAGTGTCTTGAACTGATTGCTCTTGAGCATTGCCTTGCATACGCCGCCGATCTGCGAGGACGGATCGATCAGCTGCTCCCAGCGTGCGTGTTCGTTCCCCATCGAAATGTCGAGATCGAAGAACATTATCTGCCACTTTGAGTTTGCAGAGACATCATCTCTGAAATACCTGATATTGCCTGTAGGGTCTGCATTGTTGAAATATGACTCCAGGCACATCCATAAGGCGAGGGACCTGAGATCAAGACGCTCATCCACATAGGAGTAATACTGCTCATTATTCATGTTATGCGAAGCGATATATTTGACGAGCGAGTAGAAATCCTTTGACTGGGTGCCGAGTTCCGGGGCCATTACTATCTTGGCCGCATCGCGGTCTATACCTGTATGCGTCTCAACATAGGTGCCGGAATAAGCCTCCCTCATCGTGTATATTCCCCAGTATTCACCGTTTATATACAGGATGCAGTATCTGGAATCCAGAGTATAGGGATCTGTCGGACTTATCTGATTGGCGACTATTGCAGTAAAAGGATCCTTGATCAGATGCAGGTTCTCAAGCTCTCCGCCGCGGAGGGTGAAGGAGTGGAGCCCGACGAAGTTTTCGCTGTTGAAGAGGTTGTACTGAAGATCTCCGCCGTATCTTCCGCTGAAAACGAGCTTGAAATGCTTCTTTCTCAGAACGGTTCTTGCACTTGCGCCATGCAGTTTCAGAGAACAGTCCGCAGTGAAGGTTCCGTCATCTCCGAAATAAGAAACAACGGCGTCGCAGTATCTGGGCTTGACAGCGTTTGAGTAAATGAGATTGAACGGTTTCTTTTCGCAGGCTACGCTTACGACCGGCAGTGTATGGTTTTCGTTTATTATATAGCTGAAAGTGGCGACCTTGCTGATCATTTTGCCGTTTTCAACTGCCGCCGCCCTGATAACAGTGGTCTTGTTCAGAGTTACAGGCTCTGTGTATACGGTGCTCGCTGCGGTTGGCTCGGAGCCGTCGGTAGTGTAATAGATGGTGCCGTCACTGCTGAGCTCAACGGATAGAGAAACTATATCATCATAGATGCCGGTCTCGGTATGAGTTTCGGGCATATCTGTCCGCCATCTGTATCCTGTGGAGTTTGGTTTTTCAGGAGTGGTTTTCTGGAAAAGGAAGAAGCCAGGTTCTCCGTCGATCCTTCCTATGCTCCCTCTGAGAGGCACGTTGTATATACCGGCCTTGTCGACCAGTTCACCATCTGAATCAAAGATATAGACGCAGTCACCGTTCGTGTCGAAAGCAAAATCATACCAGCAGACTGTATAGCGGCTGAGATCCTTATCTCCGGAACACAGGAACGTGAACATCTTGCCGGGCTGAAGCTTTTTCTTTGGCAGTCGGTATTTCATCGGTTCGGAGGGATCGTCGGTAACGTAATAATTATTAAGGTTGATCGTAGATGAGGATACGTTCTTGAGCTCTACCCAGTCATAAAAACCGCCGTGTAAATACTTGTATGATTCATTGAAGGGGCAGGCCTCGTTTATGACCAGATCGCCGTGCTGATCATCGGCTTCTATGAAGGCAAGCCGGCCTTCATCGGTGTTGGGGTATCCCGGTGTGGAATCATATGTGGTGTAGCAGGATTCTCCGTCTATACACAATGATAAGTCATTTTCCAGCCTGCCTGTAGGGATCACCGTCGTTCTGACTGCGCCTGAGGGGTATGAGAAATACAGAGACTCTCCTTCTTTGGCAAGGGAAAAGCCGGTATGGAGCTCATCCTCAGTGCTTTCCTTTCCTGAGCAGAATACCAGAAGACGTTCGCCCGGCTTCACTGATACGTCCGGGAAGCGCCATTTCATAAGCATCTCGCTGTCGTCTGAGAGCCAGAAACCCTCCAGACTGCATGTTTCCGATCCTTTATTCTCAAACTCTATCCAATCGGAGAAGTCTCCGTATGAGTCGCGGATCGAAGTCCTGTTTGAATACATTATCTCCGTGATCTCAACGGTTATCTCCCTGTCCGATATGGAAGGAGTTGAAATCGGATCTTTTTTGTCATCTGCAGGTGTAAGAAGTTCTTTTATCTCCTGATCATCAGATACGGGTGTATCAGCCGGCTTATTCAGACTGGCTGACAATATGACGGATAAAACCAATATTAAAACTGTAATGGCTGCGAACAGTATATATTTTTTCTTCATTCCGACCAGTTTCCAAAAATACAAATCATATTATTTTATCATGGATGAAGACCTGGTGTCAATAAAACAGAACCGGTATAAAGCAGTAAATGAGGGGTGAAGATACCGACGGCTTCAGACGATGAAACCACCGCCGAGCAGTCTTTCTCCGTCATACAGAACAGCTGACTGGCCGGGCGCCGGGGCACGTACGGGAGTGTCACATTTGATACTGACTGTATTCCCATCGGTTTCCGCCGTACAGAAAGGCATCTCCCACTTTGTATGTCGCACCCTAACCTGCGCCCGTATCGGTCCGGATGGCGCGTCGCACAGCCAGCTGAAGTCTTCGGCGGTGACTTCGGTTTTGAACAGTTCTTCCCACAAAGCCAGCTCTATACGGTTGTTTTTTGCATCTATGCGGGATATATAAAGCTTTCTCCCGTCAAAAAGCCCCGGTCTGCGCTGGCCGACGGTATATCTGTATATACCGTCGTGTTTCCCGAGAACTTCTCCGTGAAATATAAGATCACCTTCGCCGGGGAGCTTTGTTCTGGCGCTGAGCCACCCGGTATAGTCCTTGTCCGGGATGAAGCAGATCTCCATGCTGTCCGGCTTGCGGGCGACTGGAAGTCCGAGATCCTCCGCCATGCTGCGCACCTGCACCTTTTCAAATTCCCCTAGAGGGAAGAGCGCTCTTTCAGCCTGTTCGCGTGTTAGTCTGCAAAGCATATAGCTCTGGTCATTCGAGGGGCGGCCCCTGAAGATCATTCCGTTTTCCGCCCTGGCGTAGTGTCCGGTAGCGACTTTTTCTGCGCCTATGCTGTCGGCATAGGCGATGAGT
>CACYDX010000185.1 GCA_902773255.1 Oscillospiraceae bacterium | reverse complement strand
GCATAGGTCTCGGAGCGGAGCCTGCGGCAGCGCTTTGAGTCCTTCTTGGTGAGGATATGGCTCTTATAAGCATGAGCACGCTTTACTTTGCCGGTTTTGGTGAGATTGAATCTCTTTTTGGCACCACTGTGGGTTTTCAGTTTGGGCATGATTATTACTCCTTCTAATTGAGTTATTACACAGGTAACCCTGTATAAAGCATATTATTCCTCTGCGCTTTCCTTATTCTCAGCAGGTTCAGCCGGAACTTCCGCTTTCTGCTGCTTCTTTGAAGACTTTTTCACAGGTGCGGCGGGCTTGGGTGAAAGGAAGATGAACATGTTTCTTCCCTCGAGTTTGGGCGCCTTGTCGAGATTGGCGACTTCAGAGCATCTGGCGGCAAAATCCTTAAGCAGGTCAGCACCGATCTCTGTATGCGCCATTTCTCTGCCCCTGAAGCGGATGGAGACCTTGAGCCTGTTTCCATCGGCAAGGAACTTTATCCCGCTTTTGAGCTTGGTGGCAAAGTCGTTCTCTCCGATACCGGGAGACATACGGATCTCCTTGATCTCGATGGTCTTCTGATTCTTTTTTGCTTCCTTTTCCTTCTTGGTCTGTTCGAAACGGAACTTGCCGTAGTCCATGATACGGCATACAGGCGGGTTTGCATTCGGAGCGATCTTTACGAGATCATATCCGTGCTCCTCGGCGATCTTCAGCGCCTCTTCGGACGACATTATGCCGAGCTGTTCTCCGCCTTCTCCTATAAGACGAACTTCGCTGTCCTGGATCTCTTCATTGATTTGGTGATCAATGTTTGCTATAGGAAACACCTCCGAGAATAAAATAAGCGCAGATGACCGGCATCCGCGCATAATGACACTATCTTACAGATAATAAGACAAGTGAAATTATTGACCGCTCCCGATCTTAAAACCGGAGGGTGAGGACGGATACCGTTCCTTCTTTATTTTCAGCTTTATTAATATATCAGCGGTAAAAACGTTTGTCAAGCAATTATTTTCAGCTTTCCGCGTCTTTTTCCATCTGAATGGCTATCTTTACGATCCTGCTCGTGCCGAGTCTTTCGGCTCCCAGTGATATGAAGGTCTCCGCATCTTCTATGGATGATATCCCGCCAGCAGCCTTGACCTTTACTTCGGCTGGTGAATGCTCCCTCATGAGAGCCACGTCAGCTGTTGTGGCACCCCACTTGGAAAAGCCTGTTGAGGTCTTGATAAAATCCGCTCCGCACTCAGCGACTATCTCACAGAGTTTCACCTTCTCTTCCTCAGTGAGCAGGCAGCACTCGATGATGACCTTCAGTATATATCCCCTCGTTGCCTCTCTGACGGCAAGGATATCACTCATTACGGCATCCCATTGAGCATCCTTCACCATGGAGAGATTGATCACCATGTCGATCTCGTCGGCGCCGTTCCTGATCGCATCATCAGCCTCGAAGGCCTTGGCGGCTGATGTCATATATCCGTTGGGAAAACCTATGACCGTGCATATCTTCATCCTATCGCCGACATATCTTTTTGCTCCGGCGACATGGCAGGGCGGAATACATACACTGGCGCAGGAATATTTGATCGCCTCATCACATAGCTTCATTATCTCAGCAGATGTGCAGTCCACCCGAAGAAGGGTATGGTCGCACAGTTTAAGAATCTCAGTAAGTTCCATATCTATCTCCTGTTATCAGAACAGTATAGCGCTGGCTATTCCGAAATATATGAGCAGCGAGAGCGCATCTACTATAGTGGTGATGAAGGGGCTCGCCATAACCGCCGGATCAAAGCCGAGCTTTTTTGCCAGCATAGGCAGGGTGCAGCCCACGATCTTTGCAACAAGAACAGTCAGTGCCATCGTTGCACAAACAACTCCTGCGACGAGTACTGAAACTTCCGTGTTACCGAGAAGAAGCCTGTCTACAAGCATCACTTTTGCAAAGCAGGCAGCTGCCAATGCACAGCCGCACAGTACAGCGGTCCTTATCTCTTTCCAGATGACCGTTGCAAGGTCAGAAAACTCGAGTTCATTCAGAGATATGGCACGGATGACAGTTACCGATGACTGGGAGCCTGAATTACCTCCGGTATCCATCAGCATCGGGATGAACGCCGTCAGAACAACGAGCTCAGCAAGAGCGCTTTCAAAGTGGGTTATTATCATGCCCGTAAAAGTGGCAGAAACCATGAGGAGAAGCAGCCACGGGATCCTGTGCCTGAAGAGATCTATAGGGGTAGATCTCAGATAGGTCTTGTCCGAAGGAGTGATACCGGCCATTATCTCGATATCTTCCGTAGTCTCTTCTTCAAGGACGTCCATCGCGTCGTCGAAGGTGATGATACCGACCATACGGTTATCGCTGTCCACCACAGGCAGAGCAAGAAAATTATACTTTGAGAGCATCTGGGCGACTTCTTCCTGGTCGGCATGGGTATTGACGGATATGACGTTCGTATCCATTATCTCGCTGACCGGGGTATCATCGTCCTGAGCAAGGAGCAGATCCTTCACCGTCACCATGCCGATGAGGTTCCTGTCTTTCGTGACATAACAGGTATAGATGGTCTCCTTGTCGACTCCGGTACGCCTGATCCTCGTGATTGATTCACCGACGGTCATCGCCGGCCTGAGCGAGACATACTCCGTGGTCATGATGGATCCAGCGGAGTTTTCCGGATATCTCAGTATTTCATTTATCTGCTTGCGCATCTCGGGATCCGCCTGTGAAAGGATCCTTCTGACGACGTTTGCAGGCATCTCCTCGACTATGTCGACAGCATCATCGACATACAGTTCATCGACTACCTCACGCAGTTCGGAATCGGAGAAGCCCCTGATGAGCATCTCCTGCAGCTCGGGGTCCATCTCAACAAAAGTCTCCGCAGCCTCTTCCTTGGGAAGAAGCCTGAAAAGCAGCGGGAGCCTGTCCTCTTCCATATCCTCGAAGACCGCAGCAACATCGGACGGGTTCATGGTAACGAGGATGTCTTTTATCGTTGAGTATTTCTTTCCTTCAAGAAGGGCGGTAAGAGTGCCCTCAATAGTAAAAGTGCGTTCTGCCATGGTAACCTCCTGTTCTTTTTCATCAATTCAAGAAGCAGTAAAGCAGTTACGGCAGACCAAAGCTATATTGTCAGAAGCGGGCAGAGCGGCCGTCAAAATGACGGTCATTATCCCGCATACTTCGGCCTGCTGACGAGCCGCCGGT
>CACYDX010000184.1 GCA_902773255.1 Oscillospiraceae bacterium | reverse complement strand
GCTCTCTCTGAGACAATCGAGGTAATGCGGACGGTTCTCAGGTACGGTAAGTCCGAAGTCTGTGGTGCACATGCTGATGAGCTTTACGCCGGATTCCTCACATGCGGCTTTTACAGCCTCGAGATCAAGGGATTTCCAATTGTAGGTCTCGGCAGTATCAAAACCCAACTGACCGATCTGTCTGATAGCATCCGTAAACTCAACATTTCTGAAAAAACAGGGTACCGGTACACAAATCCTCATTGCGTTTCCTCCTCAAAATCATAATATGAGTTAGGTTACATGATATATTTTATCAATATTCAATATTTCGTGCAATCCTTTTCTGAACGCATTTCATTCTTTATCATTATAGGACAGACCGAATAGATCAGTTAAATATACACAAAGAGATATGTCTTCTTTGTTCGGTGTTCCTTATTGTCGTGAAATATGGTATAATGAAATAAAAGGGAGGCGTATAACCTATGAGTGAAAACATACCGACAAATGTCGAGATGGATACAAACGGAAACGGAAGCGTCAGTTTTGCCGCCGAAGTCGTTGCTACGATAGCCGGTCTCGCGGCCACAGAAGTTGAGGGAGTTGCCACTATGGCCTCCAACACATCCGGCGGGATCGCGGATTTATTCTCCAAAAGAGCATCGACGGGGAAAAACCTCACGAAAGGCGTTAAGGTCGATGTACAGGAAGGAAAAGTCATAGTAAACGTAAACTTTATTGTCGAATATGGTTTCCCGGTGCCTGAGGTCGCCAAGAACATTCAGGAAAACGTGAAAAAAGCAATAGAGACGATGAGCGGCCTGAATGTTGAAGCAGTTGATGTCCATGTTTCGGGGGTAAGCTTTGAAAAGGAAAATCAGGCCGTCGCAGAGATTGAGCAGCAGCAGAGACTTCTCTTGCAAAAACAGCAGGAAGGAGAACGGAACAACAGGCTGAAGAGCGATCCGATAGCCCAGGCTGCTGTCGTTGAAAAAACGGTAAGTGAGACAGCCGAAGAGGCGCTTTCCTCTGAGGATGAGATCGATTCGGATACTGATGAGCTGACTGGAGAAATAGAGGAAACAGAGGAGACGGAAATCTCTGATGAAGAGATCATTCCGGAAGAAGATAACGATGAGGCGGGTTCCCGCTGATCAGTGTACCGGAAAGGCGGTGCAGATATGAAACTTCGTATAAGAGACAGAGTCATCCTGATCGTGTTTTCGATCATCGGTATTTGCATAGCGGCAGGCATCGGATTTGCTGCTTATCTATACTGGTTCCATGGAAGGTTATCCTCTTTGGCATTGTTTGATAACAGATTGTATACGTTTATCATTGCCTGTGCCGCGGCGGCCATACTTTTGATCCTGTCTGTACGCGTTCTCGTCATGGCGTTTGTGCATGGCAAGCACAAGGATAAAAAAAGTGTGGCTGTACAGCAGTCCGGGCAGGGCAACGGAGAGGTACGCGTAAGCATGCAGGCTCTTGATGCCCTGGTCAAGCAGTCTATCGCAGGGCATTCCGAAGGCGTTGCGGACATCCATACCCGTATCATCAATCACGAAGATTCGATCTCATTGCGTGCGGATATGTCACTCGAAGCAGATGTGCACATACCGGAAGCGACTATGCTTCTGCAGGATTCGATCAAAACCTATATAGAAGAGTATTCCGGCATCGCTGTGCGGGATATCTCAATAATGGTATCGACGATCGTTCCGAATGAAGAGCATCTCAAATTGCCCGGGAATACGAACGAAAGAATGGCAATCGAAGGAAACCATTCCCAGGTGTTGCCGGAAAGCATAGAGCCTATGCCTTCCGTTCCCGAGACAAATGTTTCGGAGGAACCTGCTGATCTGCAGGAAGAGGAAGCTGCCCCGGAAGGATCCGAACCGGCTTATGATGATATCGCGATGCCTGAAACTGTTCAGGAATCGAACTCCGAGCCGAATGCTGAGGCTGCAGATACGGAACCTGCTGTTGAAACGGCTGAAGAACCTGAAACCTTATATGAAGGCATGAAAGCTTCTGAAACGGTTCTTGAACAGGACGCTGAAGAAAATGATCCGGATAAATCGGAATGATCATGATAATCCTCCTATAACATGTCTGCATCGAAAGGAACGGGACTATGCCTTCTATGTACACTAAGAGGATCATCGGAGCGCTTCTTGGAATAACAGCAGCGCTTCTTATCTTGTTTATAGGCTTCTGGAAAACACTGCTTATATTCATTCTCGCGTATTTTGGCTGGTGGGTAACCGGTTCACGAAGATTGCCTCAGCCTGTTATGGAGCTTTTGAAGAAGGTCTTGCATCTTCACTGACCAATTTCTGTTGGGGGGATTTATTTTGAACAGATCTGAGGCCCGTGCGGCCGCATTAAAGCTTATCTATGAAAGGCGTATGGGCGGATCCGGCGGCACAGATACACGTGAAGGGCTGCTGGAGATACCACCCAAAGAAGGCAATGCAGATTATATGGAGAAGCTTTTTGAAGGCGTCTGCGATAACGAGGCCAAGATCGATGAGATCATATCCTCATTTCTCAGATCCGGATGGAAGCTTGAAAGACTGTCGCAAATCGATCTTATCGTCCTTGAAATAGCCGTATATGAGCTGGCAGTCGGAGAACTGCCGGGTGCCGTTGTGATAAATGAGGCCATTGAGCTTGCCGGGAAATACTCGAATCCGGATATATGTCCATTTATAAACGGCATCCTTGCCAGCATCTTACGCAGTGAAAGGTTAAAAGACGGATTGTAATGGGCGTACTGGGAATCGATACTAGCTGTTATACGACATCTGTTGCGTATGCGGATGGAGCGGCACTGCTCGCTCAGGAAAAAAAGGTATTGGAAGTACCCCTTGGTGACAGAGGGCTCATGCAATCCGGTGCCATTTTTCAGCACATCAAAAATCTGCCCGGTCTGCTGGAAAACCTATCAGAGAAACATACCGGGATGAGGTTAGATGCTGTCTGCGCGAGTACCAGACCGAGACCTGTTGAAGGAAGCTATATGCCTGTCTTTCTATGCTCCGAGAGCTTTGGAAGGTCCTTGGCATCGGTTTTGGATGTTCCTTTTTTTTCTACAAGCCATCAGCTGGGGCATCTGTATGCTGCCAGATACGGCAGCGGTCTTGAAACCGATGATTATCTTGCTGTTCATCTGTCAGGCGGAACGACAGAGCTTCTTAAGGTGACGGGACGATCCGATATTGAAATGATAGGCGGCACTGCTGATCTGAACGCTGGCCAATTCGTGGATAGGGTCGGTGTTGCACTGGGAATGGC
>CACYDX010000183.1 GCA_902773255.1 Oscillospiraceae bacterium | reverse complement strand
TCCCGCCGCATCAAGGATATACCATTTGCGAACAACGGCTTCCTTGGTAAGCAGAGTCGTAGACATTATTTGTCCTCCAGTTATGAAATATAAATAATTTGACATTCAAAACGTTTGGGAATAGAATTTTTCCATTGTTCAAAGCCATATCAGGCTTGAAAACACTGCTTTCCCAGACGCGCTTTATCTTTATATCACAGTGTTGAAAACGTGTCAACATTAATTTTGATTTTGAATGCAGATACTCTGTAATTCTCCGTTTTTCTCTCAAATGCTCTTATTTTCTCATTTTCATTTTTATTATTCGAGGCATTTATGGAAAGAATACTGAATGAGTTTACAGGCACGGTACGCCGTGCCGTAGATGACTACGGCATGATAAATGAAGGCGACCGGATCGCTGTCGGGGTCTCCGGCGGCAAGGACAGCCTGCTTCTTCTGGTCGCCCTAAAGCACCTTCAGAGCTTTTACCCGAAGCATTTCGAGCTCGAGGCGATAACCGTGGAGCTTGGCTTCGAGGGAATGGACTTTTCGCCGGTCGATGAGCTGTGCTCTTCACTTGAGATCCCGTATACAAGGGTGAAAACGGATATCAAAGAAGTGGTCTTCGACGTCCGCAATGAGGATAATCCATGCTCGCTATGCGCCAAGATGCGCCGCGGCGCGATAAACGGTGCAATAACCGAAAGGGGTATCCATAAGCTCGCACTCGGCCACCATTTTGACGATGCCGTTGAGACATTTATGATGTCGCTGCTCTTTGAGGGCAGGATAAGTTGCTTCCGCCCGGTAACGTTCCTTGACCGCACAGGAGTCACTCAGATAAGGCCTCTGATATACGCCGGAGAGCAAAAGGTAGCAAACGTCGCCCGGGCACTCGAGCTTCCGGTCGTTGAAAACCCCTGTCCGCAGGACAAAAGCAGCAAGCGCTGGGAGATCAAGCAGCTGCTCGGAAACATGACTGCGGATTATCCGGATATGAAGTCAAAAATATTCGGTGCAATGCAGCGCCTGCCTCTCGAGGGCTGGGCGCCCGCACCGAACATACATGATATAAGAAACGCCGCCGGCTCATGAGCCGGCGGTGTTTTCAAACAATGTTGCAATTATCTCATCACAGGTTATGCTGCCGAAATAGTCAGTCAGATCATAACCTTCCAGTATCTCCAAGACATCTTTCTTCGTGAACCTGCATCCCGTAAGCGCATCCGTAATGTCCCGCAGGGGGCGCATGGCGAGAAAGTCGCCAAGGAAGCAGATCTCCATTATCAGTCCGCGTTTCACGGAATAATATACTTCCAGCGTTCCGCCTTTCCATCTGTGCTTTTCATGTACATCCATCTGCGGGGATCTGCCGTAGTTCCATTCCCAGGTATCGTATTTTTCTTCTTTCAGCCGCCTTATCGCGCTGGTATCTTCGGCACTGAGGCTGATCCCTGCGCTCCCGTTATCCGAGAGCGCTTTTTTTATATACTCCCGGAATTCGTCCACCGTCATCGGAGTTCCCAGCAGTTCGCCGATATTGCCTATACGGCTCCTGACGGACGAGACACCTTTTCCGGTGAACTTTTCCGGATCCACATGCAGCGCGGACGCTGCCGCTGAAAGATCCGCCGAAAACAGCAGCGTTCCGTGATACAGGATGCGGCTGCCGAGGATCCTCTGCGCAGTACCGGAGACTTTCAGGCAACTGACAAGTATGTCATTTCTCCCGGAAGCTTCGGCATCGAGTCCGAGACCTCGAAGTGCGTCCACCACAGCATTGGTGCATCTGTTCACCTGATCCGCAGCAGAGCCGGTCCTGTCGGTGATGAAGGAATAGTTCAAGTTGCCGAGGTCGTGATACACGGCTCCGCCTCCGGTGGACCGGCGCACTACTTTCACATCGTGCTCCTTAACGTATCCGGCGTTTATCTCGGCCTCCGTGCACTGGTTGCGGCCTATGACAACAGTATTGTCGTTCTGCCAGAGTATCAGGATGTCCCCGCGGGTGAAGCTGCTGAGAACATATTCCTCAAAGGCAAGATTGTAGAAGGGATCTGTCGAGCCTGTCTCAAGCAGTATCATATTCCCTTCGTCTTGAGCAGATACTCCTCCGCCTCGGCATTCCACAGGCCCTTATGCGCCTTGCAGAGCTCATCGAGCTTCGCAAAGAACGGATCATCCTTCCCGAGCTTTTCAAAGTCCGCCAAAGCGGTGAGCGGCATATCGACTCCGGTATAGATAAGCTTTTTGCCGCCCTTGATATCAGGCAGATGGAGCGTGGCTTCCGGAACGGCGTTCAGACCGCCCACATGGGTAACGAGGATGGCCGGGGTAAGACGTCCTTCGGACATCATATCGCAGGCTTCCTTCATATCGCTCGTATTTCCTCCGGAAGTACCAACTATATGGGTGCTGCCGTAGTGGACATCATAGAAGTTGAACAGGGCTTTGAAGTCCTTGTCGTTCGGGCCGGAGAAGAAGTTCAGACAGCCGTCGTTCCCGAGCAGATCGTCACCGAGTTCCACCATGGAAGCCACAGGCGTGAACACGAACACATCATCATAACCGGTGCCGCCTGTGAGCGCCATGAGATCTGCATAAGCGTTTTCTGTTGCTGCCGTGTTGAAATAAACCAGCTTTACGCCGTGCGCCGCAGCATCCTCAACTGTGAGCAGCTCGGCGAGCCTGTCCAGTTGTTCCTGCCTGCGTCCTGTGACCACCAGGAGAGAAGGTCTGCGGTCGCAGTGGATGGCATAGTCTATGGCAGCCTGTCCCATGGGTCCGTTTCCGGCAAGCATGGCCATTTTGCCGCCTTCGATGATGCCCATCTTATGGACATAGGAACCGTAGGTGGTGTGATACATGGCATGCATAGTGCCGATAACACAGCTGTAGGGCTCCGACATGGATCCGGCGAAAAAGCCGTCACCGCTGTACGGGATCAGGCAGTTCATCTCCATCACTTCAAGCGGGATGATTATATAGGTGGCGTCTCCGCCGATGTATCTGTATGAGTAGCCGGGTGCGTCGAGGCTTCCCTTGTATCCCAGCGCAGGCTGGATTATGAAGCGCTGGCCGGCCTTGAAGCTGTCCGCCCATTTGCTGCCGACGGCAACTATCTCGCCACAGAACTCATGTCCGATAATGGTGGGGTTCTCCGCCACATCGTCCGGAACGCGCTTGTGCGCGGCGCCCTGCTTTGCAGCTTTATAGCTTGACATGCAGAGGCTGTCTGAAATGACTCTGGCAAGGATCTCGTCATCCTTCATCTCCGGAAGATCGAACTCCTCGAGTCTCAGATCCATTTCACCGTGGATCCTGACCGCTTTTGTTTTCATATGCAAATTCCTTTCATATCATCAATACATCTGGTCTTCTATGGCTTTTTCAATTGTTAGGTTCTCTGACTTTCCCGTACGGAAGGCCATATATGAATACAGGGCATCTATTATCGTCAGCTCCGCGATGCGAGAGGAAATGGCCACGATCCTGTAGCGGGTCTCATTGGCTGCAGTGAACAGTGAAACATCCGCGACCTCCGTTAGAGGTGATTTCCCGATCGAACTGAGGCTTATCACCTTAGCTCCGTTTTTCGCTGCAAGGCTGGCATTATCCACGACCACTTTCGACGATCCGGAGTGGCTTATTGCAAACACCACGTCTCCTTCGCCTGCGTACGCCGCTGATATAGCCTGCATGTTCAGATCGGAGAGCGCCTGTGCATTGAAGCCGAGACGGAGAAACTTATGCTGGACATCCGCTGCCACAGCTGCACTCCCGCCCACGCCGAAGATAAGGATACGCTTTGCATTTAGAAGCAGTTCCGCCGCCTTTTCCATTGCCGCGATATCCAGGCTGTCGCGCGTAAGGTTGATGGCGTCGTTCGCAGCTCCGAACACTTTCTGCACAGACCGCCGCATATCGTCTTCGGCAGTAACTTCTTCCCCGTTGAACTCAATGACGTTTTCCGCGCTCTTTATAAGCGCTATCTTCAGCGCCTGATAGCCGGAAAAGCCAATGGTGCGGCATGCACGTATAACCGTAGGTTCAGATACTCCGCAAAGGTCCGCAAGCGCACTTACGGAAAGATTTATAACATCATCCGAATTGTTCAGGATATACTCCGCAACTGCGGCTTCGGATCTGCTCAGCTCAGGTATCAGGCTGCGGATCTTGAACTTGAGTGCGGATTCTTCCCTGTCCATCAGACACCGGCCTTTTCTCTGCTGACCTGTTCGACCTGCGTGAAGTTGAAAGCAGGTTTATTGATGCCGAGCGGCATGATCTTCTGGTCGATAGCATCGATGATCCACTGTGCCTGCGGGAAGAACTCATTCTCGAGCTCAGCGCAGGGAGTGATCCAGTTACGGGCGCCGATGAGCACTGGAGGCGCGTCAAGATAATTGAAACACATCTCCGTGATATTGCGGGCAACGTCGTTCAGATGGCTGCCTCTTGCGCATGCATCGGAAGCAAGCACTATTCTGCCGGTCTTCTTTACTGATTCGATGACCTTCTCGTAGTTGAAAGGAACAAGGCTCCTGGCGTCGATGACTTCTGCGGAGATACCGTACTTCTCTTCAAGCTCCTTAGCGGCTTTCATAGCAGCGTAGAGCGTTGCGCCGACAGTTAGTATCGTAACATCGGATCCGGCACGCTTGATATCCGGTTCGCCGATCTCTATCTCATATGGCGTTGCCGGCACTTCATGGAACTCCTCTCCTCTGCCGTAAAGCCTCTGGCTCTCGAAGAAGAGGACCGGGTCGGTGCCGTTTAGAGCTGCTGTCATGAGGCCCTTCGCATCATAAGGCGTTGCCGGGAAGACGACCTTCAGGCCGGGCACGTGCGCTGCAAGGCTCGTCCAGTCCTGTGAATGCTGGGCCCCGTACAGAGCGCCGACGGATATGCGGAGCACAACAGGCATCTTAAGTTGGCCCGCACTCATGCTCTGCCATTTTGCTAGCTGGTTGAAAATCTCGTCTCCGGCTCTGCCCATGAAGTCACTGTACATTAGCTCCACTATGCAGCGTCCGCCGAGCATCGCATATCCGACGCCGGAAGAAACAATCGTGGCCTCGGAGATCGGGCTGTTGAACAGGCGGTGGAACGGAATAGACTCATACATTCCCTGATACACGCCGAAGGCTCCGCCCCACTCACGGACGTCCTCTCCATAGGAGACAAGGGTGGGATCCTCATAGTATTTATCGAAGATCGGCTCGAAGATAGCGTCCCTGTAACTGTAAACCGTGCTGGCCGGAACGGGAGATCCGTCCTCTTTGAACGCGAAGTGCGCCTTCTTCTGGACCTTCTTCCAGCGGCTGTTCTCTTCCTTGGGTCCGAACACATCGGGCTCTCCCTCGGCCATCTTTGCGACCTTCTGATTGGAGAACATATATTTGGAAATGGCGTCGGGCTCCTTCTCGAAGTCCATGCGCGGGGAGATCTTCTCATCGACCGCGAGCATGAAGGCTTCGGTGATGTTGCCGGTAACTTCAGCCTCGAGAGCAGCAAAATCCTCTTCAGCAGCCAGGCCTGCTTCGATGAGCTGAGCCTTGAAGACGTTGATGCTGTCGATCTGCTGCCAGGTCTCGATCTCCTCTCTGGAGCGGTAGGCATTCTGGTCGGAAGGAGAATGGCCGCTGTAACGGTAGGTCACAACATCTAGAAGGATCGGTCCTTCGCCGCTCTTTGCAAGTGGCAGCTTGCGATCATAGGCATCGATAACAGCAAGCGGATCCATGCCGTTGATGCGCTCGGCATGCATCTGGTTCGGAGCGATACCGGCGCCGAGGCGCGCCACGTTATGATAGCCCATCGTCTCGCCGTTCGTGCGGCCACCCATGGCATAGCCGTTGTTCATTATGTTGAAGATTATGGGCAGGTTGCCCTTGAACTCGTCTTCCCAAAGGGTCTTGTACTGATCCATGGCGGCAAAGTTCATGGATTCGTAAACGGGTCCGCAGCCGATGGAGCCGTCGCCTATGTTGCAGACAACTATGCCGTCCTCTTTGCGGACTTTCTTAAACAACGCCGCACCGACGGAGATGGGTCCGGAACCGCCGACGATGGCATTGTTCGGATAGATGCCGAAGGGCAGAACGAAGAGGTGCATGGAGTTTCCGAGGCCCTTGGAAAAGCCTGTCTCTCTGCCGAAAAGCTCTGCGACAAGTCCGTAAAGCAGGAACTTGACGGCAAGTTTCTTCGTATCCCGTTCATCGGTATGGGCTTTCACTATGTTCAGGATATTCCCGTCGAATATCTCGTTCATGCGCTTGAGAAGCTCATCCTCCGGGAGCTTTTCAATGGAGGAAAGGCCCTTTGCGATGACTTCGCCGTGGCTTCTGTGGCTGCCGAAAATAAAGTCTTCCGGCTCAAGGCTGAATGCCTCGCCGACTGCGGCCGCCTCCTCGCCTATGTAAAGATGGGCGGGGCCGGTGTACATGTACTCTACGCCGTTGAAATTCTTCTTGGTGCGCACCTGAAGGAGCATGTTCTCGAATTCTCTGACATAGCGCATATCACGCCAGATAGTCAGAAGATCCTCTTTCGTGAACCTGCCGCTCTCATAGGCCTCTTTCACTGTTTTCTTATAGGCGAACACGGGGATATCCGTGAACTTTATATCGGTCTCGGCGAATATCTCCTTAGGATCATAAAACTGTTCTTTAGACATTGTTTCTCTCCTTATTATTTACAGCTTTGCAGCAAATATCACTTCACGGATCGCTTCCGCGCAGGTGGGGTGCGGGAATACATAGGATTTCATTCTCTCAACAGGCAGCTCGTTGTCGATCAGGATAGAGCAGATGGTGATGAGTTCGGACGCCGGGCCGCCCACTATCGTGGCGCCGATCATGGTCTTTTTCTTTTTATCGAACACTCCTTTGATAATGCCCTGGCCATTTACATTCTCCGCCAGATAAAGGCCGGAGTAGTTCATGCTGAGTTTGGCTTCTGTAGCATCGATGCCGGCATCCTTTGCCTCTTTGAGGCTCTTTCCGATGAATGCAGCCTCAGGCTCTGTGTGCACGAGGTTGGGAACGCAGGACCAGCGCATCGGATCGTCCTTACCAAGGATATGGTTCACAGCGACTTCCGCCTGGCGGTAGGCCACATGGGCAAGCATGCCCGTTCCGTTGCAGTCGCCGATGGCATAAACACCGGGGACGCCCGTCATACAGTGATCATCGATCTTTATGGCTTTCTCGGCGGGAACATGCAGGCTCTCAAGGCCGTAGCCCTCGAGATTTGCGGCCCTGCCGATGCAGAGAAGAACTTTGTCACAAAGTATGTCGGATCTGCCTGAGGCGGTCTCAACTGTCACCTTGCCATCCGCAAAAGCGACGGCGCGGGTATTCACGAGGATATCCATTCCAAGCTCGGTGCAGGACTTGGATATTACAGCAGTGGCATCGTCGTCAAGGCTGCCGGCCACTTTGCCTGTGGCTTCAACGATGGTCACCTTCGAACCGGTCATGGCGAAATAGGTCGCCATCTCAAGGCCGATGACACCGCCGCCGATCACGCAGAGGGACTTGGGAGCCTCCGGGATCTCGAGCAGCTCGGTGCTCGTGAGGACGAAGCCGCTCTTGAGGCAGTCGGCCAGGCCTTCGATATTCAGTATGATAGGATGGGAACCTGTGGCAAGGATGAGGTTCTTTCCGTGGTGGACCTCTCCGCCCGCTTCAACGGCGAAGCCGTTTTCATCGCGTCCGCGGATCATCGCGGCGTCTTCTATGGTCTTCACTTTTGCGGCCTTCAGTCCGGCTTTAACTCCGGCCACGAGGTTGGCGGTGACAGCCTTTTTGCGGGCAACGACCGCCGCATGGTCGATCGTCACTCCCTCGCATTTCACCGCATAGGGATCCGCGTTCACGCAGGCGTCATAGAGCTTTGCGCTGCGCAGGAGCGTTTTGGTGGGGATGCAGCCTTCATTGAGGCAGGTTCCGCCGATATGCTGTTTTTCTATGAGCAGTGCCTTAAGTCCTGCCTGACCGGCTCTTTCGGCCGCCAGATAACCGCCGGGGCCCGCTCCGATAACTATTACATCAAAATCCGCCATTTTATCTTCTCCTTCCTTTACTCAGCCAGCAGCAGAGAGAAGTTCTCCAGACGCTGGCAGAAATCATGCAGGAATGCGGCTGCAGGAGCGCCGTCCACTGCGCGGTGGTCAAAGGTGAGGGAGATACCCATCGCCCTGTACATCTCCACCGAACCGTCTTTGCCCGGACGAACTCTCCACTCCGGACTGCAGACACCGATAATGGCAGTCTGAGGAGGATTGATAACAGGGGTGAATGTGGAGATGCCGCTGTTTCCGAGGTTGGTCACCGTGATGGTGCCACCGCTGAGCTGATCGGGCTTGATGGTATTGTCTCTGCAGGAGGCTGAGAGCGCCTTCGCCTCACGGGAGATCATGTTGAGGCTCTTGAGGTCCGCGTTGAAGAGCGTGGGGACCATGAGTCCGCGATCGGTATTCGTGGCGACGCCGAGATGCACGCGGTGGAAGATCTTCATCTCCTTATCGCTGAAATGCGCATTGAATGTGGGATGGTCCAGAACGGTACGTGAAACGGCGAAAAGGATCATATCGTTGATGGAGATATTGGGATAGCCGAGCTTTTCGCCCATGACCTTCACCTTCTCGCGAAATGCGAAGAGCTCGCTCGCATCGAAATAGGCAGTCATTGAAAGCTGAGCCATATTGGCGAGAGAATCGTGCATGTTCTGGGCAATGACCTTGCGGATGCCGCTGTTCTTCACGATCTCGAATTCCTCCTCGGCAGCAACAGCAGCTTCCTTGGCAACGATCGTGCTCTTTCCGCGGTTTGCTGCCAGAGCAGCGATATCGCGCTCGATCACTCTGCCTTCCGCTCCGGTGGCGGCGGCATCGTGCCAATCGACTCCGGCGCGCTCGGCGGCTGCCTTTGCTCTGGGAGAGGCGAATCCTTCGCCTGCGGGAGCGGATGCCGCAGCAGGTGCGGCTGCAGGAGCTGCAGGCTTCGGTGCTTCGGCCGCGGGGGCTGCGGGTGCGGCTGCTGCAGCGGGAGCAGCCGAGGCGGGACGCTCGAAGCTTTCACCCGGCTCACCTATCACGCACACGGGCGCCTTGATGGGGACATCATCGCCCTCCTGCGCGAATATGCCGAGGACCGTGCCTTCCACTTCGGATTCGACATCAAAGGTGGCCTTGCCTGTCTCGATGGCAAAAAGAGGCGCTCCGACCTTGACAGCATCGCCCTCCTTGACATACCATTCAGCTATGACTGATGATTCTTCTGTAAGACCCTGCTGGGGCATTGTTACGATAGTGCTCATGAGTTCTCCTTATTTAAAATATAATTTCTTTTTTTCTTAAATAGTTGACTTTTTCCCAGGTTGATGTTATTGTATCACCAGTGTAGTGAAATTACAAGATTTTTTTAGAAAATTATGTAGTTTTATTTCAAGATATTAAAATAACTATTGTGATAAGTATGAGGTGCTGTATGAAAAAAGCTGTTATGTACGGAGGCGGCAATATAGGCCGCGGATTTATCGGTGAGCTTCTCAACAGATCCGGCTACGAGACTGTATTCATCAACCGCCGCGAGTCTATTGTAAAGCAGTTTCAGCAGGACAGAAAATATCCGGTCCGCCATGTGACGAGCGACGGATATGACGACTATATAGTGGACAACGTCACCTCCGTCTCAGGCGATGACATGAACGCCGTTGCGGAGGCGATAGCCGACTGCGACATCATGGCCACTGCCGTTGGCGCACGTGTGCTCGAGAACATCGTGCCAAATGTTGTGGCAGGGATCCGCCGCAGATGGGAAAAGGGCGGCGGCCCTCTCAACATCATCATCTGCGAGAATCTCAACGACGCCAACAAGATTTTCGAAGGCATGCTCAAGGCTCAGCTGAGCGACGACGAGAAAGTCCGCTTCGACGAGAGCGTGGGTCTGGTAGAGGCATCCATAGGCCGCATGGTGCCCGTCCAGACCGATGAGATGCGCGACGGTGAACCGCTGCGCGTATGCGTTGAGAACTACGGCTTCCTCCCGGTCGACCTTGACGGATTCAAGGGAGACATTCCCAAAATTGAGAACATGGTGCCCTTCTCCCCCTTCGACTTCTATATCAAGAGAAAGCTCTTCATCCATAACATGGGCCATGCCACATGCGCCTATCTCGGCAACTACCTCGGACTTGAATTCATCTATCAGTCCATCGCCATCCCCGCCGTGCGCGTGCTCGTTGAGAACGCTATGATCGAAAGCGCTATGGCTCTCTCGGCAAAGTATGGCGTGGACTTCCAGAGCATCCAGCTGCACATCACCGACCTTCTTTTCCGCTTTACGAACGCCGCCCTCAAGGATACCTGCGAGCGAGTGGGCGGTGACCCGGCAAGAAAGCTCTCCCCTGCCGACCGCATGATCGGATCTTCTCTCACCGCACTTGAAAACGGGATCAAGCCCGTATACATCTCTGTCGGTTCCGCGGCAGCCGTAAGGCGCTATATCAACGAGGCCGAAGGTCTGGAGCAGACGCGTGAAACTGCAGAGAATGTCCTTGCGACCGTATCCGGCATTGAAAAGGGCAGTGAACTCTCTCAGCTCATCCTCGGTTTCTATGACATGCTCAATGCCTCCTGCAGTATCGAGGACCTGATAAAGGCTGCAGACGGCATCAAGCACGAAGCGATCGGAAAAGTTATCTGATCACTGAATAAGCAAATAAATGTTAAAAGGCTGCGGCAGTTTTTTCTGCCGCAGCCTTTTGCTGTTAATGCTTTCTATTCAATTATCTGTCGAGTCCGAGTTCTTTGATGGCTTCCTTGCGGGATACGTTCCAGCGTCCCTTCTCATCGACTCCGAGGAACTTGATATAGGTCTCGTCACCGATATTCAGAACATCCTCTACCTTCTCGGTACGCTTGTACTCAAGGTCCTTGATATGGCACATGGCATCCTTGCCGGGCTTGAGCTCGATGAAAGCACCGAGATTGGATATGATGCGCACTACCTTGCCCTTGTATATCGCGCCGGTCTCCGGCTCAAACACGATATCCTCTATCGTGCTGCGCGCTGCACGGCAGGCCTCGATATCCTGAGAGGCAATATAGATATTGCCGTCGTCATCGATATCGATCTTGCAGCCGGTGTCAGCCGTGATCTTCTGGATGACCTTTCCACCGGACCCGATCACTTCGCGGATCTTGTCGGGATTGATCTTCATCTGGATCATCTTGGGAGCAGTCTTGGCCAGTTCGTGACGAGGCTCGGCTATTGCCTTGAGCATTATCTCGTCGAGGATCTGGAAGCGGGCTTCCTTAGTGATCCTGAAGGCTTCCTTTACGATCTCATGCTTGAGACCGTCATTCTTGAGGTCCATCTGAATAGCGGTTATGCCCTGCTTCGTCCCGGCGACCTTGAAATCCATCTCGCCGTGGAAGTCTTCAACACCCTGTATGTCTATGAATGTTGTGAAATCATCGCCATCCTGGATAAGTCCGCAGGAGATGCCTGCGACAGGCGCCTTGATGGGAACGCCTGCGTCCATGAGAGCAAGAGTCGTGCCGCAGATAGATCCCTGAGAGGTAGAGCCGTTTGAGGAGAGCACTTCAGACACTACACGGATGGAATACGGGAAATCCTCGATCGAGGGGATAACACAGTCGAGAGCCTTTTCAACGAGAGCGCCATGACCGTACTCGCGGCGTCCGGTGCTGCGGGCAGCACGGGCTTCACCGGTGGAATAGGAAGGCATGTTGTAGTGGTGCATAAAGCGCTTTTCTTCCTCTTCCCAGATGGTATCGAGCATCTGGGCATCTCTCATTGTGGCAAGAGTCGCAATGGAAAGGACCTGAGTCTGGCCGCGGGTGAAGAGACCGGAGCCGTGGACTACGGGAAGAACTCCGACTTCCGCACCGAGAGGACGGATCTCGTTCATGGCTCTGCCGTCAACGCGCTTGCCGGCGAGGAGCCATTTCTTTACCACCTTTTTCTGGAGCTTATAGAGGATCTCATCCATATAGGTCATTATCTCGGGATGATCTGCTTGATATTTCTCCTGCATGGCAGTGACCCATTCGTTCACACGGGCTTCGCGGACGTTCTTGTCATCAGTGTCCATGCAGTATTCCATGCCTTCAAACTCGTTGGCAACGAGCTTCTCAAAGAGCTCATCATCAAAAGCGGCATGCTCATAGCTGAACTTGGGCTTTCCGATCTCTTCGACCATTTTGTCTATAAGATCAAGAACGGGCTGCAGATGCTCGTGAGCCTGAACTATACCTTCATACATCACCTCATCAGGGACCTGATCTGCTTCAGACTCGATCATGACGATCTTTTTGTGGGTTGCTGCGACCGTGGTGGTCATACGGTTATTCTCACGCTCTGCTTTGGTGGGGTTGAAGAGATATTTCTCGCCGTCCCAGCCGAGAACGATGCCGGCAATAGGGCCGTTGAAAGGAACATCGGAGATGGACACAGCGGCGGAAGCTCCGATCATGGCGGTGATCTCGGGTGAGCAGTCACGGTCAACGGAAAGAACTTCGCAGGCAATGACGACATCATTGCGAAGATCTGTCGGGAACAGGGGGCGCATGGGACGGTCTATCAGACGGGAAGCAAGGACCGCATTGAGGCTCGGTCTGCCCTCACGGCGGTTGAAGCTGCCGGGAATACGGCCTACGGCATAAAGTTTTTCGTTGAAATCAACTGCGAGCGGGAAATAATCCACGCCGTCCTTAGGTCTGGCTGAAGCCGTGCATGTAACGAGGACTGTGGTCTCACCGTATTTCACCAGGACTGCAGCATTGCAGAGTTCTGCAAGCTTACCTACCTCCATGGAGAGAGGGCGGCCTTCAAAGTCCATTTCATATTTTCTGTAATTCGGGAACTCTTTTTTTGTGATTATCATATTTACTCCTTACTATTTCCGGAGCCGCGGTATCTTAGCACTTGAAGAAATGCCCTTCCTGCAGGACACTTTTTCAAATACTAATATACCGCACTGCTCTGTTTTACGATAAAAAACAAGGAGAGACAGTATTCACTTGTCTCTCCTCAAAAACCTTCATAAGCCTCAGAACGGGTCCGCTTATTACTTGCGGATACCGAGTTTTGCAATAAGAGCACGATAGCGCTCAATGTCCTTCTTTGCGAGATAGTCGAGCATACGGCGGCGTTTACCGACGAGCTGGTACATGCCGAGACGGCTGTGGTCGTCGTTGGGATGCTGCTTGAGGTGCTCGGTGAGTTCGCGGATACGCTCCGACCAGATGGCTACCTGAACTTCGGGAGAGCCTGTATCGTTGGCATGGGTGGCGTTACCGTTGATGACTTCGGTCTTTTTCTCTTTTGTGATCATGACGTTTTTTCCTTTCTTTTAATAAACTATACCCTGCGCCGCGGCATCGGGCGGAAAGGCAACCGCATCAGCGGCTTTCCCCGATGCTGAGAAACGCGGGCGTGCTCGAGTATTCTAACATCAGCATGGTTTGCTGTCAACAGATATTTTATCTGTTTCTCATAAGGGTCTTCATTCTCAGCGAGTGGTCAAGGATGCTCTTGCGAAGCCGCAGGCTTTTCGGCGTTACTTCAAGCAGTTCGTCATCCGCAAGGAATTCAAGGCACTGCTCAAGGCTCAGCTGTCTGGGCGGGACAAGGCGCAAAGCCTCATCAGAACCGGAAGCTCTGGTATTCGTAAGGTGCTTTGTGCGGCAAACGTTTACGGGAACATCATCGCTTTTCTGCGTGACTCCGACTATCATACCGCCGTATACTTTCGTGCCCGGAGTGATGAACATCGCCCCGCGCTCCTGTGCGTTCCATATCCCATAGGCAACAGCTTCGCCTGTCTCGTGGGCGATCAGGGAGCCGGTCGTACGGCGGGCAATATCCCCTTTATAGGGCTGATAGTTTTCAAACACCGATGCAAGGATGCCCTCTCCCTTTGTGTCTGTGAGGAACTCATTGCGGTAACCGAACAGTCCGCGGGAAGGAACGAGGAATTCCAGTTTCATCCTGCTGCCTACGGGCGTCATCTGGAGAAATTCGCCTTTTCTCGCGCCGAGTTTTTCCATTACCGAACCCATGTATTCCTGCGGCACATCCACCACGACCCGCTCAACAGGCTCACAGAGTTTTCCGTCTATCTCCCGGTAAAGCACACGCGGCGGGGATACCTGGAACTCATAGCCTTCGCGGCGCATTGTCTCTATAAGTATGGAAAGACTCATCTCACCGCGGCCCGCTACGTTGAAGCTGTCAGTGCTGTTCTCAACATCCGTTACCCTCAAGGAAACGTCTTTCATAGTCTCTCTCGTAAGACGGTCACGGATCTGCCTAGAAGTGACGTATTTTCCCTCTTTTCCTGCAAACGGGCTGTCATTCACGGAGAAGGTCATTTCCAGAGTGGGTGCGCCTATCTTTACGAATTCTATAGGCTCGGCAAAGCCTCTGGCACAGATCGTATCGCCTATGGTGACTTCTCCGATGCCGCTCATGGCTATGATATTTCCGGCCCCGGCCTCCGTTACCGGCACTCTGTTGAGACCATCGAACTGGTAAAGCGACACGGCCTTTGCCTTCAGAGGCACATCCTCAGGACGATGGAAGTTGCATACCTCTATCTCCTGATTCTGCCGGATCACACCACGCTCTATACGTCCTATCGCTATACGACCGACATACTCATTATAATCTATGCTGCTAACAAGCATCTGGAAAGGTGCTTCCTCATCCATATCCGGTGCAGGGATGTATTCAAGGATAGTTTCGAACAGAGGTTTAAGATCGGTACCGACAACATCAGGGGAATAGCTGGCAGTGCCGTTCCTGCCGGAACAGAAAAGCATGGGCGAATCGAGCTGTTCGTCAGTCGCATTGAGGTCGATAAGCAGTTCGAGGATCTCATCTATAACCTCGTGGATACGCTGGTCAGGCCGGTCTATCTTATTGACTACGACTATTACTCTGTGCCCCAGTTCCAGAGCTCTTGAAAGCACAAATCTCGTTTGCGGCATAGGCCCTTCTGCAGCATCCACCAGCAGAATGACGCCGTTTACCATTTTCAGTATACGCTCCACTTCACCGCCGAAATCGGCATGTCCCGGAGTGTCCACAATGTTTATCTTCGTATCGCCGTACCATACAGCGGTATTCTTCGCCATTATGGTTATCCCGCGCTCGCGCTCCAGATCATTGGAGTCCATAACGCGTTCAACGATCTCCTGATTCTCCCTGTAAACGCCCGACTGCTTGAGCATCTCGTCGACGAGAGTAGTCTTTCCATGGTCGACATGGGCGATTATGGCAATATTTCTAAGCTTATCCATTAAGCATTTCTCCGATTCCGACTCATTTTTCACGAAGAGTGATTTTAACACCCATATCTTCAAAATGCAAGGCTTTTCAGCTGCGGCGGGCTTTTATTGAAATAATCACGGCACCATGATAGAATATCAGTGTATATAAACAGGCGGAGGGTACTTATGAGCGATAATTTCTTTGCATATATATCCCGCATGCGCTACATCGGAAGGTGGAGCCTGATGCGCAATTCGCTCCCGGAAAACATTCAGGAACACAGCCATATGGTGGCTGTGATCGCACATGCCCTGGGAACGATCCGCAGGGATATCTTCGGTATGGAATGCGATCCCGGCGAATGCGCGGCAGTCGCACTTTTCCATGACAGCTCCGAGATCCTCACCGGCGATCTGCCCACACCCATAAAATACCACAACGCTGATATCATGGAGGCGTACAAGCAGGTGGAAAAACTTGCCTGCGACAAGCTTCTTTCCACTCTTCCCGATGAACTCCGTCCTTCTTATGAACCTCTTATCGGCGGGGAGACAGAGGAACGGCTCCATGACATCGTCAAGGCTGCTGATAAGCTCTCGGCATACATAAAGTGCATAGAGGAGAGAAAGGCCGGAAACAATGAATTCCTTTCCGCAGAGAAGAGCACAAAGGCCATTCTGGATCAAAGCCCGCTTCCCGAGGTCAGATACTTCATCGAACATTTCATTCCGGCATTTGAGCTGGATCTCGATGAACTCGGAACGATAGAACAGCAGAACAACTAATTCGCGCACCGCTTTTTTGAGCAAAAGCACCATATGCTCCTGTCTTTACAGAGGATATCACATATGATAAAATTAATATGTTATCCATTGGAAATCGCCGTCCGGAAAGGTCGGAACCATAACAACTATCAAATTTTTACGGAGGTATTATTTAATGAAAAAATGGGTATGCCCGGTTTGCGGCTATGTACATGAGGGAGATACTCCTCCCGAGAAATGCCCTCTCTGCAAAGCGCCCGGCGAGAAATTCAACCTTCAGGCTGAAGAACTGACCTGGGCCGCCGAGCACGTTGTCGGCGTCGGCAAGGTATTCGGAGCGGATGTTCCTGAGGATGTCAAGGAAGAGATCATTGCCGGTCTCAGATCGAACTTTGAAGGCGAATGCAGCGAAGTAGGCATGTATCTTGCAATGGCAAGAGTGGCATTCCGCGAAGGTTATCCCGAAGTCGGGATGTACTGGGAAAAGGCCGGTCTTGAAGAGGCAGAGCATGCTGCAAAATTCGCCGAACTCCTTGGTGAGGTCGTCACTGACAGCACCAAGAAGAACCTCGAGATGCGCGTAGACGCAGAGAACGGCGCCACCGCCGGCAAGACCGATCTTGCCAAGCTCGCAAAGAAATACAACCTCGACGCGATCCATGACACCGTCCATGAGATGGCGCGTGATGAGGCCCGTCACGGCAAGGCATTCAAGGGTCTTCTTGAGAGATACTTCAAGTAATAAAAGGAGCAGCATCTATGAAATACGTCTGCAATGTATGCGGCTGGGTCTATGACGAAGAGGAAGCAGGAGTGAAGTGGGAAGATCTTCCCGATGATTTCGCCTGCGAACTCTGCGGAGTCGGCAAGGAAGACTTCAGCCCCGAAGAGTAAACATCCCGCAAAAGGAGCGGAAGCATGCGCTTCCGCTCCTTTTTTGAATATATTAAGGAGATATTCAACGTGCTGAGACATATAGTGACTTACAAATTTCTTTCTGAGGCTCAGGGCAGGACAAAAAACGATAATCTGAAAATAGCAAAAGCTCTGGCAGATGATATGGCCAAAAGCATTCCGGAACTCCTGTCCTTCAGATGCGGAGTCGGAAGCCCGGATCAGAAGGCTGATAATTATGATATCATACTGATCTGTGATCTAAGTGATTTTGACGCTTTGGCTGCATATAAGCAGAACCCCGCCCATAAAGCTTTCGGCGCGCATTGCCATGCCGTAAGTTCCGACCGTGCCGCTATAGATTTTGAGATCTGAACTCTTTCATTTGATGGGCTGTCGCCTGCTTATGCTTTAAATCCTTGCCATAAATACAGGAATGATATATAATTTATAAGTTATGTCCCTAGTATATATCATAACACTTTGAACGGGAGGTGAGCGGATGAGCGACGAACAGCAGTATGATGTCACCGAAAACACAAGCGAAGCGAATATTGAAGAATCCGATAAGGCACGCAGCAGCTCTGCCGCTCAAAAGAAAAGCCCGGTAAAAAGTTATGCCGGCAGATACTACTCCGTGAGAGGAAAGCATACGTCCTCCAAAGGGTTCAGTGTAACTGAAGCTGTGACTTCCGTTAAAAAAGCCATCTGGCTTGCTTCCGCACAGATCACGGCAACACTTTCACAGAAAGCCGGCTCAGACGGAAGCAGTGCAAAACGCCGGACGTACAGACCAGTCCGCTCTTCGCTGATCATTGCAGGGATAGCAGCCATGGTCCTGCTTCTGATAATCATAGCATCCGTGATCAGGGCCGCAGCAGACTCAAGGGAATATACCAGCTACTATTCTCTTGCGGAAGAATACTATTACGCCAAAGATTACAGTACCGCTCTCACATATTTCAGAAAAGCCTCCAAGGTGGATGACAATGACGATGTAAAAAGCAGGATGGCTGACTGTTATTACGCGGACGGCAATTATGTCAAAGCCCTTGAAGTGCTCAGAACAATGGACACGCGCGACAGCGCAGTGTCCGCAAGGATACAGAGCATCGAAGCGGAACGTATCGCAAGCGAAGCTCCGGAAAGCGTCACAATTGCAGGCAGATCCTATCCTGTCACTACCTCAAGCCTCATTCTTGACGGTTCCGGTCTCACAAATGATGACGTTAAAAACATAACCGGCCTGTATTCTTTAACAAACCTCTCTATTGCAAACAATTCGATCTCAGATATAAGTCCTCTTTCCGTACTCGGCGGACTTACTTCTCTGAATCTCAGCAACAATAACATTTCCGATATCAGTGCTGTATCTTCACTTGCTTCTCTTAGAGTTCTTTATCTGGATGGAAATCCGGTCAGGGATTTTTCTCCGCTGCTTTCTTTATCAGAGCTTTCCATGCTTTCAATAAAGGGCATCAACATAGATGCAAAACAAAGAGAATCGCTGTCGATGTCCCTGCCGGGCTGCGCACTCCATACGGAAGTCTCCGCAGCCGAGCAGATCAGTCTTGGCGGTAAAACATTCAGCATCACCTCCGAACAGCTGGATCTTTCAAATCTGGAGCTGACCGATATCTCCTCACTTTCAGAGTGCACAAATCTCAGATTCCTGAACCTCAGCGGCAACAACATTTCCGATATTTCCCCTCTTTTGGATGTTCCTAACATCGAGACGCTTGTTCTTTCCAACAACAGCATAAGTAACATCAATCCTTTGATGGGTCTCAATTCTCTGAAATATCTGTATCTGGACGGAAACAGGATCAGCGGTATCACAGCGATCTCCGGCCTTTCAAATCTGACGGAACTCTACCTTGCCGATAATCCCGTTTCATCCCTCAGCGGTATAGAAAAACTGAACTTCCTGGAGACACTGGATATCTCCGGCACAGGTGCGACAGATGAGATGCTCCGGCAGCTCTATTCCTCATACAGCCTCAGGCTGATAATTCTGAGGAATAATCCTGATCTTACAGGCAACGCCGTTGACGAACTCGACGCACATCTGCAGAACTGCAGCATAATGCACGATGATCTTGCATATGTCCTCGAAATAGCCGGCAACCGTTTCCTCAGCACCGACACGAATATTAACCTTTCCGGCCTCGGCCTCACGGACATCACCTGGATAAAGGACTTTAAGAATCCTGAGAAGGTCAACCTCAGCAATAACAGGATATCCAATCTTTACGTGCTCGAACATGTAAACAATGCCGGCAGTATAAAGGAACTTGATCTGAGTCACAACAATATCAGTGACATAAATGCGATAGGATACCTCAGCTCAGTGGAAGAACTGAATCTTTCATACAACAGCATCACGGCGATCAATCCTCTGAAAAACCTTACATCACTGAAAGAGCTCCATATCGTAGGCACAAAACTGACTGAAAAGCAGATAGTTGAACTCTGCAATGCTTTGCCTAACTGTACAGTCCACTATCAGGAGTGATCTCCGAACTGGCGTTAAAACACAGTCTTTTACGCAGTTTTTAATTTTTTCCTTAAGCGGTTGATTTTCATAAAATATATGTTACAATGATTTTGCCAATGAGAAAAACTACACAGGAGGTAAGCTATGGCTTTTGTTATCACTGATGAATGCCTGTCCTGCGGTTCCTGCGCAGCCCAGTGCCCTGCCGAAGCTATCGATATGGGCGATCTCCACTACGAGATCGATCAGGACAAGTGCCTGCAGTGCGGTTCCTGCGCTGCCCAGTGCCCTGCCGAGGCAATTGTTGAGGAGTAATTAACACC
>CACYDX010000182.1 GCA_902773255.1 Oscillospiraceae bacterium | reverse complement strand
GGCAACCTCATGGTGAAGCACGGCTATGCAGAAACAAGAAGACAGGCTATCCAGGAATTCATAGATCAGCTCCACTTCAAGGCTGAATACTTCCGCCCCGAGGACGTTATCACAGGCATACTGGATTCAGGCGGGATACCGGTCCTCGCGCACCCGACCTACGGCAGCGGCGACCAGCTCATCATTGGCGACGAGCTGGACGGAAGGCTCCGCCGCCTGAAGGAATACGGAATAAAGGGCGTTGAAGCCTGCTATTCCGGCTTTGCCGACAAGATGCGTGACGAACTGCTGGATTACGCGGAGCGCATGGATTTCTATGTGACCGCCGGCAGCGACTACCACGGCACGAACAAGCTCATTGCCATAGGCGATACGGGCCTTGATTACAGCAGGGAGATGCCCGCAGGGCTCGAACGCTTCCTGGCTGATGTGAAAAAGTATAACGCGTGATCAGAAAGGCTGCATTTGCGGATGCGGCCTTTTGAGAGGATACAGGATGAATAAGAGAAAACTGTTGATCATAACGCTTTGCGTTCTGCTGCTTGTTTTGTTAACGCTTGCGGTCGTGTTCCGGCCCGTGTTGGCAGATCCGGTGTCTGAAGCGAATGCCGCCAATTTCGGCACGCTGCTGACTGACCTTGTAAACGCGAAGGACAGTCCGGATCCCGGAGACCAGCACAACATAGAGACTGATCTGAACGCGATCCGCGCCGTGGACAGGAAGGACTATCAGGTGGCAAAGTCCATCGCGGACAACTGGCGGAAGATATTCCTCGATCCTGACTATAAAATGTATATCCATCAGGGCGGGGACACTGCTCCCGAGATCGCGGATGCGGGCATCCCGGACAGCCGCAGCCATGCCATCGTTATCCTTGGCTTCGAACTGAAAAACGGGCAGATGCAGCCGGAGCTGATGGCACGCTGCGATGCGGCGGCAGCCCTAGCAAGAACCCTCCCCGAGACCATCATAGTCTGCAGCGGCGGGGCCACAGGGGTCAACAACCCGCAGGGAAACACCGAAGCCGGCCTCATGAAGGGCTACCTCGTTGAAAACTGCGGGATCGACGCCACCCGCATCTTCACCGATGACGCCGCCATGACCACTGCGGAGAATGCGCTGAACACCTTGAAGATACTTCAGCAGCAGAAAGCGCATTCCATGACCATAGTGACCTCGGACTATCACCAGCGCTGGGGCCAGGCGGACTATAACGCCGTTGCCGCCATCTATAATAAGCTGCATAAATATGATGTTCAGATAATAGGCAACTACAGCTGCGCCTATGAGCCTGCCGCAGAGATATACAGAACGGGCTGGAGGATAGCAGCCTGGCAGATAGCCGGCATCCTGGAACTGCCGGATGAAGTCATTCAGGCTATGCCGTCTCCCTTTGGTAAAAAACCTGCTCAGCCGGAACCGGCTCCGGAGTCTGCAGCTGCGGAAACTGAGAGCGGAGCGCCGGATTATTCAATCGCTGCAAACTGGGCATATTATGAATCTGAGTCGGAAAAGTTCGCGGACGTTTTCCTTGTCTGTCCTACCGTTGACATGAAAGATGAATACAACATGTCGCTCGATGATGAAAAGACCATGGCAAACTTCCTGGGCGCGCTGAATATGGAGCGCGGCATATATGATGCTGAGGCAAGGATGTTCTCCCCGTATTACAGGCAGGGAGCCATGAAAATTTACAGCCTCGATCCTGATGAGAGAGAGCAGTATCTGCAGCTGGCATACGAGGATGTCTCCGCGGCGTTCTCCTGGTATCTCGATAATGAGAATAACGGCAGACCTCTCATAATCGCCGGATTCTCACAGGGAGCCGATATGTGCTACAGGCTCCTGCAGGAGTATTTCGGCAGTGAGATCCTCCAAAGGAGGCTCGTGGCGGTATATGCCATCGGCTGGCCGTGCACCGGGGAACTGGTGAGTGAGTATCCGCAGATAGTTCCCGCCGCTTCGGAAGATGATGTCGGAACTGTCATAAGCTTTGAATGCGAGGCACCGGAGCTGAGCGGATCCTTCATAATGCCCGAGGGGATCAGGGCGTATTCCATCAATCCTCTCAACTGGCGCACCGACGGCACCCCTGCGGATAAGAGCCTGAACTCCGGCGCCTGTTTCACGGATTACAGTGCGAACATAACAAAAGAGGAAGCCGGTCTCTGCGGATGCTACATCGATACTGAACGCGGAGCGCTCAAGGTAACGGATGTGGATCCAGCTGATTATCCAGCGCTTATCTCAGTACTTCCGGATGGATCGTACCACATATATGATTATCAGTTCTTCTATCGGAACCTTCAGCAGAATGTGCAGACCCGCCTGAACGCCTGGATGGAAAAGTCGGCTGAGGATCTTGCAAATGCAGCCTGAATAACAGAACAAAAAAACCACCCTCCCCGGGTGGTTTTTTCATTTATATAGGCTTCCCCTTGAGGGGAAGCTCCGCGAAGGGGTGATGAGGTGTTTTGTGTCACTAAAAATAAAGCTTCCCCTTGAGGGTAGCGCAGCCATAAAGGCTTCCCCTTGAGGGG
>CACYDX010000181.1 GCA_902773255.1 Oscillospiraceae bacterium | reverse complement strand
GGGTCTTGCACTGCTCCTCAAAGCTCAGGTCCGCCCACTGTCCGGTGAATATGGTTATTGGTCTGCTCATGTCTTTTCCTCCGTTTTTTTGATTTATCTTATAATAGGGTTTTACCTTATTATTTTCAGTATCGGAACGCTATAATTATGCACTATTGTCAGGTATTTTTCAAGCAATATTTCATGCTCTGTCCGCCGAACCGAACAACTCGATCTTATTGCGCGTGACAGCTCTCATGGCATCCAGCATATAAGGCATCAGAGCGCTCAGAGATGCGGCTCCCGCGGCAAGTCCCTTTTCTATTCCTTCCTTGCCTGCACGGTCTATATCGGTGAAGATATTCACCTTGCATACGCCGCGTCTTATGGCTTCATGGAAGTCATGATCCGATAGTCCGCTGCCGCCGTGGAGCACGAGAGGTATGCCGGTCTTTTCGGATATGGAGGTGATACGTTCGAAATCGAGCTTGGGCGGAAGCTTATATTCGCCGTGCGCATTGCCCACCGCGACTGCAAGAGCGTCAACACCCGTGCGCTTCACGAAATCTTCCGCTGTATCGGGATCGGTGAAATAATCAGAGGGATTTTTCAGTTTCCCGCTTCCTTCATTGTCACCCACATGGCCGAGCTCGCCTTCCACCGTCACACCGACGCTGTGGCAGATCCTCACCATCTCCGCGACCTTATCAATGTTTCCGTCATAGGAATCCATCGAGCAGTCGTACATGATGGAGGTGAATCCCAGCCTTATGGCCTGGATGCAACGGTCAAAACTCAGACCGTGATCGAAATGCACACAGACGGGGACTGTGGCCTTCTTCGCCATGGGGATAAGGTATTCGGCGACTCCGTTGAGAGGGGTGGCCGGAAGCAGGACCTCAGCAGTGCCTACTATTATCGGTGACCTCATCTCCTCGGCAGTATTGATGACGGATCTCGCCTGTTCAACGTCTACCGCGTTGAAGAAACCGACCGCATATTTGTTTTTCTTTGCGTCGTTCAGAATTTCGTGCATTGAAACGAGCATGCTTTTATTTATCTCCTATGTTGCAGATTTGCTTTCAGGCTTGTGCAGCCTTCACATAGTCTCCCAGCCGGATGCGATCCTTTCCTTGATCTCCCTAATGGATTTCAGACCGCCCAGAGCATCATATGCGGTAACACAGCAGGCGCCTTCCGCAGCAGCGATCGCAACGCAGTCCTCTATCTTTTCACCGTCGAGAGCAGCTGTAAGAAATGCCGCTATGCTTGTATCACCGGCGCCTGTTCCGGAACGGACTATATCCGCCTTGAAGCAGGGCTGTACGCCTTCCTTTTCCGACCATGCATCCAGATCCAGACCGATGCGCTCGCCCGTTCCCGCCATGACATCGCGGGAAGCCGTGCGGTAATACATGCCGCTTATGCCGCACTTGATGAGGACCGTTTTGCAGCCCATGGCTATGAGTTTTTCAGCAAGAGGTTTGACTTCGGTCTCGAAATCCATGTCCGCCGTCATGTCCGCACGCTCGGAGAGCAGTCTTTCATAGAGCGGTCTGTCGAGCATGAAGCAGATCTCTTCAAAGCTAGGAACGAAAAAGTCCACATCGGGAAGGACGTTCTTCAGAATCTTCACCCAGTCGAGACGTCCCGCTTCGGAGTTTGCATCGACGGCAGTCAGATCAAGGCTCGTAGCGATGCCTTTGGATTTGATGCGTCTGAACATGGCGGCCATCTCTTTCCCGTCATCTTCATACATCTTCTTCATTAACGTGGGATAGCCGAAGTGGAAGAGAACGGCGTCCTCAAGCGGGCCGTCCGGAATATCCGCGTTCGAGAAGGAATTGTTCGCGCCGGGGCAGTGGAGGAACATCCTGTCGATGCCGGGGATGGCAAGGACCACGGAATAGGAAGTTGCGCTGTCCTTATCGACTATGAGGCCTTCCGCGCCATAACGGGCATATATCTGCGCAAGCATGGCTCCGAAATCATCGTCGCCCACCTTGCCCATGAGAGTGACATCATTACCCAGTACCTTCAGGGCAAGTCCCGTATTGGAAACGCTGCCGCCGGAACTGACGGAAGCGGGATCCATCTGGATCAGCTTGCCGGGGACAAGAATATCCGAGACATTTTTGTATGACTGTCCGTGTGAGAAAACAGGTGTGACATCAAGGCAGCAATGCCCCGCAGAGATCACTTTTTTAGCCATAGTGCTATTTCTCCTTTAGTGAAAAGGGGCGGAAAAAGATTTCCGCCCCGGATATACCGTTTTAATTCAGATTATTCGATTCCCATGAGGAGGTTCATGACATACATCTCGAGCTGCTCATACTTGCGCTGTGCGATCAGCTTGTTGGCATACTCCTCATCATATTTCTCGACCTTTGCTTCGAGAGCCTTGAAGATGGCAAGGCTGTTCTTGAGGTGCTCGTAGCCGTCTTCATCGGAAGTGGTGCGCATTGCCTTGACGTCGAGGCCGACATACTCGCCCTTGGAGCCATAGTTGTACTTGGAGAGAAGTCTGACCTGGTTGAAGGCGGAGCGGAGGTTCTCAACACCGAAGCTCTTGTCCTGGTCGAACTTGAGACCGTTCTGGTCATTGAGGTGGACAGTGTAGAGCTTGTCGAAAGCGAGAGCGAAACCGATCTCATTGGCGGGATCGAGGCCGGCGAGAACAGCGTGAGCGGACTCGAGGTTGCCGCCGACACGGCTGGGATCGATGGTGGCAGCGGAGACAGCCATGACATGGCCCATGGTGCCGCAGACGGAACGGTCGACGGGCTCATTGGGCTTGGGCTCGATGGCTACGCGGATCTTGCTGTCGTATCTGAGCATCTCGTTGATGGCTTCGACGAGCTGCTTGGTAGCCCATGCGGGGTCAAGGCTCTCTGCGCAGAGAGTGCCTTCTCTTGCGAGCCAGAGGACGAGGAACTTTGCACCGAGCTCATTGGCTATATCGATGGAGCGGAGAGCTCTCCAGAGTGCGAAGTCGCGGTCTTCCTTTTTTCTGCTCATGAATCCGCCGTCGACAGTGTGGGGATCCATCCAGAGTCTGGGGGCTACGAACTCAGCGGCAAGGCCGTATTTGTCGAGAAGCTTTTTCACGCCGCGGGCATACTCTTTGATCTCTTCCACGGTCATGTTGTTCATATCGGGAACTGCGTCATCATCATGGAACTGGATGGCGGAGAATCCGAGCTCTGCAAACTTGGCGAACTTGGTCTCGAGATCTACGGGCTTACGGGTCTCCGGGCCGTAAGAATCAGCACCGGTGTGGACGTTCCAGGGGCCAACTGAGAATTTGAACTTAGACATTAATCTTTCCTCCAAAAAAATTATTAAAAATCCGGTTTGTTTCTGTGTTTATCCTGTGTATATAATATATTATCTATTTAATTATCAATCCTGCATTATCTTGTGCAATTCCACAGATTAATTTGCTGTTTTATTTTTTGTTTGTTGACTCTTTTGAGCAAATCCACTAAAATACAGGGGGTGATTTTTGTGAGTAATGAATATGAGATCATTTCGCATTCCAAAGCCAACTACATAAACATATTTGTCGTCCATCTCGTTTCAAGGACCCCGCACATACACAGAGACCTTGAACTGGGTATCGTTCTTGACGGCGTGTTATCGGTGAAGACCGGCGGCAAGACATATGAGATCGGCAAGGATGACGCATATATCATCAATTCGATGGAAGCACACGAATTTGTTTCCGGAAAAGGTGCGCTCATACTTGCTCTGCAGTTTGCTCCCGCTCCCTTCGATTCATTTATTCAGAGCGATGAAAGGCACAGATTCGACACCGCTCCTCCAATAAGGGAACATTTCAGCAGGACTGACGGCCAGTATGAGCTCCTGCTCAGCCTCTGCTCCGCGCTTGCCGTGGACTTTATGAAGGGTGAAAATGAATTCCGCAGCCTTGCGTTGACTTCATGTTTATATAACCTGCTGCGCGATACCATCCCGATGCAGTCTATGAGCAATGTTGACTATGTGCCCATGCAGCGCAGAACAGAGAGGCTCAT
>CACYDX010000180.1 GCA_902773255.1 Oscillospiraceae bacterium | reverse complement strand
TTCAGCCTTGAAGTGGAGCTGATCTATGAATTCCTGGATAGCCTGTCTTCTTGTTTCTGCATAGCCGTGCTTCACCATGAGGTTGCCAATATGCGGCTTGCCGGGATTGTCCATGGCGAGGAGCTCGTCTATCTCCTCTTTCGTGAAAACGAAGCCGAATTTCTCCTTCAGAAAGTCTATCCTGCCGAGGACTTTTTTCATTCTGAAAGCATGGCCTTTGGCAACCACTTTCTCTATTCCGTCAGTGCCCGGTTCGTAGCCGAAACCGAGGATATGGTACTTTCCCTTCTCATCCTTGCAGGAAAACTCGACGCCCGGAATAAACACCGGATCACCCTCCTTAAGAAGAGAAAGCATCGTGACGCAGCCCTTGGCGGCGTCATGGTCGGTAAGGGAGAATATGCCCATCCCTGCTTTTTTGACGTTTTCAAGCAGCTCCTCTATCGTGTCGGTGCCGTCGGAGACTTTGGAATGCATATGAAGATCTATCTTTGTGATGCTCATGCTTTCCTCTCAAACAGTGAATTTATCAGGCTTCCGCCGGTTCGGCGGGTTTCTCTTCAGGATGGAGCTGCTGACTGCAGCGCAGATACGCGTCTCTGCATTCGAGACCGCCGTTCTCATAGCCGTCGAGATATTTCTGGGCGGCTTTGGCCAGATCTTTCTCAACGCCCTCGCCTCTCTCGTAGGCGCGGCCGAGAGCCATCTTCGCTCTCTGCAGGCTGTAGGCCTGGCCGAACGCCGGGGCCTTCTCGCCCTCACTGAAATACTTCACAGCCTCTGCCTTGTCCTCATCAAAGCCCCAGCCGTGCCAGAGCATGTCGCCTATCTTGTTATAGCAGTTGAAGTCGCCTATCTTGGCGCCGTTTTCATAGCATTCGCGGGCTTTTGCATAGTCCTGAGGCACGGCAAGGCCGTCGCGGTAGAACTTGCCCCAGCGGCGCCAGCCATATATATACCTCTGCTCGAGAGCGAGGTTCGCATACATTTTTGCAAGCTCGTAATCCTTCTCCACGCCGTCGCCCGAGTAGTAGTTGGATGACATGACGAACTGAGCCCTTGCGTTGCCCGCTCTGGCGCATTCCTCATAGAGAGCCGCGCTCTTCTGCAGATCCTTCGGGCAGCCGTAGCGGCCGTACCAGTAGAGGTTGGCAAGATACATCTTTGCAGGGATCGAGCCTTCATCAGCAAGCTCGTTTATGCGTTTCAGGATCGGCGCCACAAAGCTCTCCTCCGGATCGTCCCAGGTCTTTTTCACCTGTTCGGCGATCTTCATTTGGAGAAGGTAGAACTCCCCGTCCTTATTCCCGAAGTATTCCGCCACCCTGAAATAGTGCCGCGCCTTGCCGAGGTCCACTGAGCAGGGGCCGCCGTAGAGATAGGCCGTGCCGAGGATAACGGCATTGTCCGGAGAATAGCACTCGTCGTATTCCAGCTTCTTTTCCTTATCCAGCAGCTCCTTCATCTTCCTGTTCACACTTTCGGAGAACTGGTTGCCGAATCCGACCAGCGCCTGACCGTGCGGCTGAGCCTCTTCGTCGCTGAAGAGCGTCATGAGGCTGTGCTCAAACTGCGCGTCAGAGCTGCGCAGATGCCAGAAAAGGCTGTGGTAGCGCTGGAGGATCATGTCCAGATCGTCCGGTATATCAACGTTCTCCACCCAGATGGGCACTATCTTCTTGCGGAGCTTCTTTGCATACTCCACCTCATCTATCACCCATTCGGATGTGATGGAAGATTTGGAGATGAGTATAATGAAGCAGTCAGCATCGCGGATGACTCCGGCGATCTTTCTGCGGTATACCTCCCCGGGAAGCAGGCCTTTGTCATACCACACACTGAAATTGCCCATCTTTGCGAAAGCGTCGTCTATGCTGGCGCATGCTTCGGCGTCCTGATGGGAATAGCTTATGAATATCTTTATCGGTTCAGCCATGCTGCATATCCCTCTCCTGTTTCAGATTTCAGATAAACACTAATATATTATTTTAGTGGTTTCCGACTGTCTGAGTCAAGTATTTTCCGTATAAAAACGAAGCATCCGCACCCCTGAGGGTGCGGATGGTCCGTTTTGTGCAGTTTAACAGATCAGCTCAGAACCATGTGGTTGACGAGGTTCTGGATCTCCTGGGCATTGTAGCCTGCTGCGGTGAGCGCAATCACACGGGCCTGGCCGTTGCCGTATTTGCCGGCGATAACATCGTTTGCCACGGAAACATGTCCTGCAAGGATGGAGTTAACAAGACCCTGGACAACAATGGGATCGAGGCCCATTGCGAGAAGGTTGTTTACGCGGGTCTGGCCGTTGCCGTAGATGCCTGCGATGCAGCCGTATGCTGCTCTGAGAGAAGCGGTGTATCCACCGGTGACCTCATCGAGATCCACATCTGCTACCTTTTTGATTTCGTCGCTCATTTTTATTCTCCTTTTTATTATTCTCCCACGAGGGTCGTCTCACAGGAGGAGTATACATTCTGCCGGGACTTCCGTCA
>CACYDX010000179.1 GCA_902773255.1 Oscillospiraceae bacterium | reverse complement strand
CGGTGATCACTGCGCAGGCACCGGGAACCTTTCAGCCGCGGGTCCCCTCTCTGTGAATGCCTTGATGGCACTGACCTTCTCCGTCTCAGCCTTTAACAGATGAATAATAACATCCGCAAATCCTTATGTCAACAGTTATCGCGGCTTTCAGGGCTTTGCCGTCTGCTGAGCGATGATACGGTCGCCCACCATCTGCATTCCCTTCAGGCACAGGGCGGACACCGCCCCAAGGATCGCCAGCGCCAGCATTGCTTCTTTCAGTTTGAGCATATTATTACAATCCTTTCAAAACAGAGTGGTGTTGTTTGGTTGAATGATGGTCACTTTCCTGATTTTCGTGAAGGTTAAAATCACACGCCGGAATATTTTCAAAGCCATATTGTTTACTCTCGAAACAAAAGGATTCAATAAACGGACTGCCGTTTTTATATATCCAGCGTTCTATATAGAAAGGCTTTATAAGGAAAAGCCTTTCATTTTTCAAAGACGAGTATGCGTCGTAGGAACCCTTGAAGCATTCCTGAAACACGCTGCAAAAAGCGGGGTTTTCCAATGGATGACCAATTTCTTCGCAAAGTCCTTCAATTTGTATGTTATCTATACACAGCGCAACATGATGGTTAGCCAGGAGTTGACGATACTTTCTCAGCTTTTTATCTGTTTGAAAATAAAACTCGCCATTGATCTGCACAACGCTCATCATTCGAGACGAAACTCTGTCGTTTTCAGATGTCGAGAGCACCATTTTTCTGCTTTTCCCAAAATCCGCAAAAAAAGCTTCAATTCTATCTTCAAACAGTGCCATTCTGGTTCCTCCGCCAACCTTAAGTTATTGAGTTGATCAATGATCATTTTTTGATCCCGTACAGGCAGTATACATCTCTTTTATTTAAATTATATCATTATCGAGTTGGTTTTGCTCACTGTCTCCTCATGCAGCTGGTTCGCCGGCCGGGAGGAAGCGGTCGCCGTCTTCCACTGTAACATACATGAATTCGCTCGAGCCTTCTTTGATGAAGACAAGGTCATCCCCTTTTATGGCAAAATAAAAGACGTTATCATATCCTGAGGTCTCCGTCAGAACGACCTTTCCCTCCTGCAGGGACCATCGGCCAGATCCTATATAGCTGCTGAGAGCGCCGACATAGTACATATATGTTCCGTCATCATTGAGCATGATGGTGAAGTCTCCCCCAAAGCCTTCCTTCTCCCATACGAAGACCCTGTCTCTGGATGCGGGGTCGGGGACGGCAGTCTCAGCGGCCTCAACAGGCTGCGCTTTAACGTTTGACCGGATTATGATGTCCGCAAGATTTGCATTGCCGAAATCGATCACCGTCCAACCGCTCGGCTCCGCATCACCCTGTCCAAGCCTTGTGTTCAGGTCTTTTGCAAAGTGATATGGATAGCCGTACGGAGCGGTGCCCTTGGTGCTGAGGAAGTTTATGAGGACATCGCCCGGTTCCCTCGAAACGGCCGCTGCATCCGTGAACACCTGCCATTTGGTATCGGCGTCATAACAGAACCTGTCCTGAACATAGAGCCGGAACGTATCCTTATCCTCTGCCGCCGTGCCGGGAGTGTTTCCTTCTTTCGGCCTGTTGCCCTGATCGGTCCAGTCGATATAAATGCCGCTTCTTCTTCCGAGTCCGGCTTCATCGAGATATCTCCTGAAGAGAACGATCTTCCCGCGTGCTTCCCCCAGAGTCGGGATGGTATCTGTGAGCAGCCACAGATCGGATGACGTCGATCCTTTAATGCTCTCATCCAGCAGGCGTTCAAATTCGCTGACGCTCTCGCCGCCATGCTCCTGCTTTACAACAAAGAGTATGGTCTCGTTCGGGTGCCTTCTCAGAAAATCCGCGCAGTCCTCCGCTGCGTCCCCGAAGCTGAGATGGTCGCTCCAGGGCCATATATCCTTCAGGCAGTGCAGGAAGCCGTGGTAAAACGTCAGTTCCTTCCTTCCGTCTATCTCCTCGGCTCCGAGCCTTACGTCAAGATAACGGAAACCATCGAGCAGGAGACCATCTATGCTCCTGTCCTGACATTTGGTAATGAGCCGGAGCTGGGTCTCGTTGGCGGCGGCGTCATGGACTCCCGGAATGCTTATCTCCGAAAGGAGCAGGCTGTCATCCAGGGAAGCCATCCAGTCGGCGGAAGGTACAACCGGGCGATCAGATGCCGCAGTGTCGGCTAGCATGGGATATATCTCAAGCACACAGGCCAGCACTACGGCGAATGTGAGCAGGACAAGAAATAAAGTTCGCAGTATCTTCCACAGTTTTTTCATCGAAACAGCCCCTTGAATGATTTGATCCGATTATACCACATAACGTCACCGTTTAAAACAGAGGCACGGGTCTTTTACAGATGTTTAAAGGCCGCCATACCGGCGGCCTTTGATAATCAATGATTATATTTTCTAATGGTTTTTTCAGATTCCCGAATAACAGTTAACCTCTTTTGAATTAAAGGCCGGGCTATTTAAAACTGCATCTGTATCTTTTCCCGCAGAACTATCTGTGATTAATTACTTATAAGTTAACCGGCGAGATCAGCATGCCAGGCAAAATACGGGTCGAAGGGTTCTCCGTAAGCGTCCTCGAAACGTAGGCCTACAGTAGCATTTGCATCAGATAAATACATAAGCATAGCATAATCTGAATTGTTGATGAGTATTGGCCAATAATAATCGATCTGGTTTCCGTAACCCAAAAGATCCACAAACAGTCCGGTGCCGACGGAGTTGTTAAACGGAGATTTAGAGCAAAGCGTTTCAATAGAATCCTTGCCAGAGGTCCATCCTGTAATAATGTATGGAAAATATGTGTAATAATCAATATAGCCGGCGTACCATTTATTAGCTTTGGAACTTTTGCCCAGCCAATGCCAGAAGAAATCAGCCTGAGCAGCACTTACATCGTTACAGGTATTATAAAAAGTGATTTTTGTTTTTCCGGATTTATATACATCAGTATCGAATCGATAAAAATCAGCAGTGTAATTCTTCGGCAGCTTGCCTGTGTACACAGTATAGCAGTACCAGTCTCCCGATTTCCAGGATTTCACTTTGTAGGATGCCGCATCTGCCTGAGGGGCAAATGCAAAGCTGAAGCAAGCTGTGAACAGCGTGAAAACAAGGATGAAAAGGATAAATTTCTTTACTCCGGACCTGCTTTCCGTTTTGCATGTAAAAGTATTCAAATGAACACACCCTCTCAGTACTTTTTTTACTTTTTATGATGCTGTTATAATATTAATATATATTATTTTTTCTGGCAAGCAGAATTCACGCCGGCTTATTTAATAATATGAAATTCTATATATGTCAGACACCAGAATAGCGCCTATTAACCGGCAGGAAAACAGACTGTTGCCCTTGAGCGTCCTTATTCAGCACGGGATACTGAATAACATGCTCGATAATCTGATGCCTGCTCTCTGTATTGCACTGTCTTTCGAAAGTCTTTACTATAATCAGATTATAACACCGGTTTTTCCATTGTTTTTCTGATAGTCCAATTCTCTCCTGTAAGCGTATATACTCCCTAATCTCATTTATCGCGATGTTTTCGAGTATAAAACAGCGGCCGCTCCGGATGATAGGATCGAATTTGCTTTTCACTTAGCGTTACCTGTAATATAACAAGGCCGCCATACCGGCGGCCTTTAACATTTCTATATACTTTACTGCTGGTAATGATGCGCGTCCTGAAGGACCATTTCCTTTACCTTGAGCAGTCGGACCTTCGTGGAGTTCTCGTTCTCCTCGAGCTTCATGGAGATATACTTTATATTTCCCTCAAGTTCGGGGATCATAATATACTCCAGCGCATTGACGCGGCGGCGGGTCTTCTCGATCTCCTCCGCGAGCAGCTGCATGGTCTTCTCCACCTGTGCGAGCTCCAGCATATCCTGGAAAACATCCGCCATCTTGCCGAGGGCGTCATCCAGTTCGCCGGAGGTCTGCGCAAAGCCGTAGGGATAGATCTCACTCGGGTCGTTGTTCTTCGTGCTGAAGGAATAAACAGGCACGTTCACGCTCATGATGTTCCTGTATTTGATGCCGAGCTCAACGCTCTGCCTCGGATAAAGGAGGGACTGCTCCAGCATCTCGGGGGACATCAGCGAGCTTGCCACCTGCATGGAGGAGAAGGCTTCCGTGAGCCCCTGCTCCACTTTCTCCCTCAGGACCTTGTTCTGTTTTATAACATCCAGAAACTGGCGCATCAGCTCATCGCGCTTGTCTTTGAGCAGCTTGTGGCCGCGG
>CACYDX010000178.1 GCA_902773255.1 Oscillospiraceae bacterium | reverse complement strand
ATAAAGAAATACCGCCAGATGGAGCAGTGGACCGTAAAGGCCCCCTCCAGAACAAAGAAAAAAGCAGCAAAAGAAGAGTAATACGTAAAAAAACATAAAAACCGGTCCCTTTCGGGGCCGGTTTTTGACGTCACAGCTGTTTTTCTGTCCGGTTTTCAACAAAGTTAACATAATTTTCAACATCCTTTATCGAAGCGCCTCCCGTTGATTTGGTGCGGGAAGACGGGTATAATGGGGAAAAACACCGCAGAGGAGAAAAGCCATGATAGTGATCGCAATGGAAGAGGAACGGAAGAAGTTCGGGCTGGACGAGGAGGTCCTGGTGACGGGCGTCGGTGCCATAAACATACTAAACGCGCTGAAGGATGTGCCCCGTGATACGCCCATTCTGAACATAGGCTATGCAGGCAGCAACTGCATCCCCATAGGCACGAGGGTGCGCGTGGGAAAAGTTGAGCTGTATCACCCGCACTATGCATACGAGGAGCCTGTGTTCCGGCTGGACGGCGACGTGCCCTGCTACACCTCATGCGATTTCGTTGTGGAAACGGACATAAAAGAGCCCTGCGTATTCGACATGGAGCTTGCCTTCATCCTCGCGATGGGATTCACAAATGTGACTGCGGAGAAGATAGTGAGCGACAGCCTCAGCAAAGAGGAGTTCCAGCAGGCCATAAAGTAAAAAAGCCACCCGCTGTGCGGGTGGTCTTTTTTTCGTCAGGTGCCGTTGTATCTGCTCTGGGCTCTGTTCATGAAGATGAAACCCGCGGCGATGCCGGCAAGTGCCGGAATGTATCTGATAAATGAATCCGTCACGAAGCAGAGCAGCCCTGTGAGGCAGATGCCTGTGCCGATGAGCACGGTCCCGAAGCCCGTGAGGCTCATATAGGCCGTAACGTTCTCCGGCCCGACGCTGTTATAATCGGGGCTGTGGATCATCGAGAGATCGTGGCTTTTCCATGTAAGCAGACCCAGGACTATGCACAGTGCTCCGTATATGAGATATTTTATCGCATTGAACGCCATTTCTGTTTCCTCCCTGCTGGTAATTTCAGTAATAAAGACCGGTGCCGCCGTAGCCGCTGATCAGTTTGTTCTCTTTCGTTTTGCGGATGAAGCTCGCAAGGCGCTTTTCAAATTCCTTCGGGCGTTTTCGCGCATCATTGATATAGGCGATGCGGATCCTTTTATAAGGCTCGCTGAAAGACTCAAAGTTTTTCCATACGGTCTCGTCATTCCGCAGCGCATCAAGTATGTCCTCCGGAAAAACGAAGGGTCTGTTTATGATCTCCTCCACCGAAGGCCTCACCTTCGGATGGATGCGGCCGAGTGTATCGAGCCTTTTCAGCCGCTCTATGTTCAGCTGCGAATAGGGGCTGCCCTTTCTTCTTTTTGTGAAGCGGCGCACCTGATGCGTTTCATCGAGCGCCTTTGCCGTGCTGTCTATCCAGCCGAAGCAGAGGGCTTCCTCAACGGAATCGTTATATGATACGCCCTGCTCCCCTGAAGCTTTCAGCGGGACCATCAGCCATATCTCGTCGCGGCTTTCAAAATTCTCACTGAGCCAAGTTCTCCACTCCATACGGTCGGACGGAGAGAAGATCTCAGTTATCTCCATGGCTCTGCTCCTTCAAAACGTCCATACAGCGGGCAAAAGCCCTGGCGCAGCGCAGCTCCGGATCCATGAAATGGTTGCCGGGATTCCATTCGAGGCAGTTATCAATGCCCTTTTCATCCAGCAGCCGCTTCTGGGTGCGGATGCAGTCACCTACTGCGGAAAGAGTTTTGTTCCGGGTCTTCTCCTCCCTGTCGCCGAGACTGAGGAAGATATATCCGGCTGACGGATCATGCGCTGAAGCGTATTCGATCCAGCCCGGAAACCACACGGAAGGCGACGCCGCGGCAACAGCCCTGAAAGTATCCGTTTGGAAAGCACACCACAGGGCAAAGAAGGCTCCGAGCGAATATCCGCCGAGAATAACAGGCAGATCGGCACCTATGCCATATGCCGACCGGACATGGGGCAGCAGCTTTTCCCGAATAAAGGCAAGCGTCAGGGCCGCACCTTCGCCGAACGGCTCATTTCCGAATACCGGAGGCGCTTTCCACGGAGAGAGATCCCTGTTCCAGTTTTCCACAGTAAAGGCAATATACAGGAAGCGCAGATCTGTCAGAGAAGAAATAAGCTCCGGCTGTTTTTCAGGCGCCTGTCCCCTTTCTCCCTCAGGCTGGAGCAGTAGATACTGCGGCTCATCACTGCCGTAAGCAAAGCACTTTTTCTCTTCCAGCTCGAACGCTTCTTTTATCATTCCGATATCTCCCGTTTTCTTCCCGCTCATTATACAGTGCTTTGCGCGTTGTTTCAACTGTGCGGACCGTTACTTTTTTGCTCCGGGCACCTGCAGATGTGCTATAATGCAGAGAAGAAGAACTCCAATGGGACGGTGATCAGTAAATGATGAAGGACCTTTTCCCGGAGCTGCCGGTCATACGGGGTGAACGCGTGGTATTGAAGCCGCTCACGCAGGATGATGCGCCCGCTCTGCAGGAATTCGTCGATTCCCGGAAAGTATACCGCTATGTGCCCAGCTTCCTGTTCGAAAACAGATACGATGACGCGCATACGGTCATCGACCGGCTCTATACAGAGTGCCTCGAGGATTCGCTGATCCTCGGCATGTTCGATGAGGCCGGCTTCGGAGGGCTCGCCGAGTTTTACGGATACAGGCCTGAATTCAAAAAGATCAGCCTCGGCGGCAGGTTCGCGGAGCGCTGCTGGGGCCGGGGGATCGGCACGGAAGTTGCAGGGATCATGCTGCAGTATCTGAAGGAAAATACGGATATCGACATCATCACCGCCAGCACCATGGTGGAAAACATCGGCCCCGGAAAGATCCTGGAGAAGCTCGGCTTCTCTCTCGTGGCCCACGCCGTGGAGGAGGACTGGGGCTTTGACGAGCCGGTGATCGTAAACAAGTGGATGCTCTGAGAAAACATGAAAAAGGACGGCTTTCCGGCCGTCCTTTGCTTTTATCTCAGTACTGCTTGATTATCTCAACTTTTATCCCCGGATCGACTTTGGCTGCGAATTCCTCGCAGTCCTTCTCATTGCCGACCGGACCGCCGTAATGGGTGGGTATGGCGGTGGCGGGGCGGATCGCGTTAACGAGCTCGGCCGCCTGTTTGGCGTTCATCGTGTAGGTCCCGCCGACGGGCACGAGAGCCACGTCGCAGCGCACCTGCCGCGCCTCGACCGTAAGGTCGGTATCGCCGGCGACATATATCCTCTCATCGCCGAGAATGAAAACATATCCGAGCCATTCAGCGCTCCTCGGATGGAAGGGCTTGAGCCTGTTATATGCGGGGACCGCCTCGAAGCTGAAGTCATCCAGTTCGAAGCTGCTGCCGGGATATGCGGTGATGACGGTATATTTACAGTCCGTCTCCTTCTCCGCCTTGACTTTCATCGATTCAGGCACGATGAGCACCGTGCCCTCTTTGGCTGCCCCGGCTATATCGCCCGGTGAGAAATGGTCGTAATGCTCGTGGGTCACAAAAATATAGTCCGCATCGTGCGGCTCGTCACGCATCCGGAACGGATCGACATAGATGGTCCCCCTGTCGCTCCGGATCCTGATGCTGCTGTGGGTCAGTACTTCTATATCTGCAGACATGGCACTGCTCCTTTCCTCTTTTTTATTCAACATACCACATTCCCGGGGAAAAATCCATATTCGGAAATGCCGTTAAATTCAAAGGCAGGTGCTCTGTTGCACCTGCCTTTGCTTTATTCTTCTTTCAGTGGCCGACTGCCCTGTCGCGCTCCCGGAGGTTCAGCTTCCTGCGGATGATATTCAGCCTGCCGGCTTCATACGCCGTGAGCCAGGTCGCGGCTGTCTTTCTGCCTGACGCCGCCTCCTGCAGCACCCTGTCGAGCAGGCGGAGTTCCGTCAGCGTCAGCTCCACGGTCCTTGTTTCCTCAGCAGGGGCCATATAGACTATGTTATCGGTCTTCGGTTCCTTGTCTTCCCCCATTATGAGCATCTCTTCAAGAAAATTCCTGTCGATGTCCATCGTTCACCATTCCTTTCGGTTATATTCTAAGCACATTCGGAAGCAGGGGCAACAACGAGGCATTAACAGAAAAATAAATAAAAAAATTGAAGTTGTTACAATTAGTTTTATCAAACTGAGCATCTCTTGAACCCCATTCAAGAGGGCAGAACGGCGGCGGAGCGAATTACAAAAATATTACGTCAGCGGCAGGCGGAAAATGATTGAAAGCACAGGTCCGGCATGCTATCCTTTGCCTGTGAGTTTTTTACTGCGGAGAATTCAAATGGATGCTTTTAAAAAGGTTCTGATCCTGTTCCTCTGCCTTGCCGTGCTGTTTCTTCCGGCATGCGGATCGGGGCAGAAAAACGTTCCGGAACGGGCGGACATGGAGTATATATTCGTGCACGGACTGAACGGCTGGGGAAGCTACGATAAGACAAACCGCCGCATGCCGTACTGGGGCATGATGAGCGGAGACCTGCTGAAATACCTCGGCAGGCAGGGCTTTTCCTGCCATGCCGCCTCAGTTGACCCGACCGGCAGCGCCTGGGACCGCGCCTGCGAGCTCTATGCGCAGCTGAGCGGCAGCGTGACCGATTACGGCAAGGCCCACAGCGAGCGCTGCGGCCATGAGCGTTTCGGGCGGGATTTCTCTTCAGAGCCGCTGATCCCCGGCTGGGACAGCGGAAAGAAGATCGTTCTGGTAGGTCATTCCTTCGGCGGGGCAACGATAAGACTCTTTTCGGAGCTTCTTGCCAACGGTTCCGAAGAGGAGCGCGCAGCCACGCCCGAGGGGGATCTTTCCCCCTTCTTTCAGGGCGGGCAGGGCGGACGCATCCATGCGATCGTTACGCTTGCCGCGCCGACCAACGGCACCTCCGCCTACGATATGAGCGACGACCCGGATTTTGATATGGAAGCGATCAGGATATCCCACTGGGACAATTTCTGGGGAGATTTCTTCAACGGGAGAAAGCAGCCGGATACAGACGGCAGATCTGAGGACGACAGCGCCGCTTTCGACATGCACATCGATAACGCTCTTGCACTGAACGAACGGATCTCCACACTCCCGGGCGCCTACTACTTCGCCGTGCCCTGCCGTGCCAGCGAACCGTCTCCGGAAGGCTGGCAGCAGCCTGTGCGCAAGCTCATGGAGCCCATGT
>CACYDX010000177.1 GCA_902773255.1 Oscillospiraceae bacterium | reverse complement strand
TGCCCAATACGATCGTAAGGTCACACTGACCCAATTCCGACGCGGGCGTCTCGAAAAACAAAAACTCGCTGATCGCCCGGACGGTATCGTTCGGATATTGAATCGTCATGGATTCCATCTTTCGTCCTCCTGTTGACATGTATTCGATAAGGCCTGCAGCATCTCTTCTGCCCGCGAAAGGAGCTCTTCCGACAGCCGCTCGGCATGGCGGCGCTTTATCCCCTGCCATGCGTCTTTCATGTCCAGAAGGACATAGGCAGCGTCAAAATTGTCTGCACTGTGCTCGGTCAGCTTCTTGTCCATGGTTCGCCAAATGCTGTCCAGTAGGTTGTCCTGGACTTTGAGCGACAGCTTGTCGTTCACCAGCGCATAGACAAAACACCCGAGGCATGAGGCGTTGACGGTATTGTCCGCAAGGATGATTTGATAGGAGCTCTCCAGCTCTTCCATCGAAGCGTCAAACGACCCGGCGTCCTGCAGGAGCACCAGCCCGCTGAAGCAGCGAACGATGGATGGGACGACCTGTTTTGAGAGTTCCCGAATATACTCTTCCGCTATCAGAAGGACATCCTTTTTGTTTTCGCGCGTATCCCACACCCGATCGCTCGTATTCTTCTCAACGAGCGGCTGCCCGTCCGAGCTTATCCCGGTCACTTTAATATACCCGTGGAGGATATAGGACAGAAGCGCTTGCAAAGAATACTTGTCTCCGGATGAGGCATACGCTTTATTCTCGATGTCATACGCCATATAGCGCCGCTCCGCCATATCGCCGCCAAGCAGCCGGTTCAGGTATTTCCGCGAAACAGGATCCGGGCTTACCAGCAGCATCGCAAGCAGGTTGGCCGACAGCTCGTAATCCATGTTCTCCCGGAGCTGTCGAATCGCTTCCCGATACAGCTTTTCCGCATCCGCAGAGTATCCGCGGCCGGCGGAATGGGCAACATCGAACGCATGATAAAGCGTGCATTTCGCAATATTGTTTTTTGCCTTTCTGCGCAGATCCTCATCCTTGACAAATTCCGCCAGCGACAGCAGCTGACCTGAAACGGAATTGCTTTCGCAGTATTCACCGAGGCGCCTGTGTACTTCCGCATCCTGTACAACGATCCCGGTGATGGCCGGGTCGACGGGGCTGACATAGTAGGTTTCGCGGTAATCGAAAACAAAGCTTCTTGCCGAATCCAGCGAATCTTTAAACCGCTCACAGTATTCAGGCTTCCTGATGCTCCCGTTATGGACGCCCTCTATGGAGTTTTTTGACAGATAATACAGAAAACGGAGAAGGGAAACGCACAGCGTATGGTGCCGGGAGACTTTTTCGAGCGGCAGCACAAGCTGTTTTTTCAGAGTCTCCAACAGCAGCGGAGCCGCATCCGTGTCAAACGTACGGTTATCAAACTGTTCGAGCGTGCTTTTCCAGATGTCCTCCGCTCCCGTGATCTCTATATGCGCAATATAATCCAGACTGCTCTTGATATAGTGTGCCGCAAAAAAATCACGGATATCCTGGTGGCTGATCTGAAACAAGCTGCTTGCCCCGGCTTCGCCGTCGCCGACCGCCGGGAAAAGCTGATCCGTAATGCTTTGAATAAGCTGATCGTAATCGCTGCCTGGCAAAGCGCCAAGCGTGATCCCGCGTCCAAAGCAAAAGCAGGATTCCAGCGACGCCCGGAGGCGGGCTTCCTTCGGAACGGCTTTCAGGCAAGCGTCTATGTTGTCAATAAAATCCAATTTCGAGACCGTAAATGTATTTTCATTGGTCATGCGAAAGCAAAGAAACGGGAGCAGATATGCGTACGCAGCCCGCAGTTCGTTTGTCAGTGTATTGCCGAATTTGTCGACCGGGTGATTGATGAATACTTCTTTGAGTATTTCATACTTTGTCTGCAGATCCGGCGCCTGGACCCGCATTCCATCGGCTTTGTTTATCGCAGAGAGTTTGTAGAGGCGAAGGTACAGCGGCAGCTTCAGAATGCTGCGCGGGTCGATCACAATATCTCTGACGCCCAGATAGCGTTGTATCTCTTCATCATTTAGATCACATATTTGCGTCAGAGTAAATTTGCTCGCAAGACTGGACGGGAGATAGCGCGTAGTCAGGATAATATTCGAGATCCCGCTCTCCTCTGTAAGCGCGTTTATGGCGCTGATTGCTCGTACTTGATTTCCTGCGACCTCGTTCAGGCCATCAAGAAGGAAAACGACGGTCGGCGCTTGATATTCTATATGCAGCTCCCGGATGAGGTTATCCTCCCTATCCGATATTTGCTTCTGAACATGTTTCAGAATGGGATTCCCATCCTTTGCATCGAAGTCGACCTCAGATAGTTTTACATAGATCGCTATGTAATGATGATGTATATGCAGCATAGAAAACATCTGCTGCAGGAGAAAAGTCTTCCCGCACCCGCCGTCGCCGGAAATGCAGATATTCTTGTGAGTATCGAGCAGTTCGATCAGCTTGTCCTGCGTGCACTCGATCGTTGAGCGATCGACGCTCAACCGACGCTGCACAGCATTTTGCGGATCATACAGCAAGCCGGTCTGCGCCGCTTTCCAGGCTTTGATAGACTGAAGAGAGTAAGACTCGGCTTGTTCCAGATACGCGGTGGGACAAATACCGGAGATCAATTGCAAGAGCTTTCCTATGTCGGATGTTGAGGCTTGGAGATCCCCCAAAAGGGTTTTTGGGTTCGCATGGATCTTCACTCCGCGGCTTTTTTCAGCAACACGTTCGGTGGGAAAAAACGGTACGATCCCGGATGGGCCAAGGCATTGCAGCGCCAATTCGAATTCCATTTTTATGATATTGGATCCCCGGCTTTTTAAGCGCTCAAGATAACCATCGGTAACAATGGGCAAGAATACCGAGCATCTGCTGATGGCTTCTTGCAGTTGCTCATTCCACAGCCCGGCCTCAAGATCAACGTCGTCGTAAGCAGAGTAGGCAGATTGATCCAATTTCGCTTTTATTTTTTGGGCGATGTCGGCGCCGTCCGAGTGCCGGTAGCTGATAAATACTTTTTTTGCATTCGCGCTCATCTCTGTTATCTTCCTTTTTCTCCTCGCGCGTCGCCTTGTAAGGCTTCAGAAGCTCGATCCCTTGCGTGTCGGCAACCATACCGCTCCTTTTGCACGCCATATCATTCTGTTTTTCTGTTCAAGCCTCGACCTGCATTTACGTTTCAAACCTCATTTTATTATATTTTACTATAACATAGCGGAAGGCAAATAAAAAGGGTCACAGGGAAAAAACCTGTACGCTCCAAGCGGGAGTCAGGCGGCCTGCAGCCCTCTTCGTATCTGATGCGGACATGAACGGCTTTCCCGTCCGCAGGCGCGTCACCATCCGGATCGAAAACCTGCCGCAGTTCAAGCAGACGTGGAAAACGATCATCGAACGGTCTCCGCGCCTTCTCTATCCTGCGGACGGAAAAATGATTTATGCTTTTATCTCTTGATGATATTGAGCCGGCGATTTCTCTCCGCCTTTACTTCAGCACCGGATTCACATACCGGCCGCGATCGACCGTCCTTTTACCGTATTGAATTGCGGAGACCGGGCAGCGATTGATGCAGCCGCAGCATTTGAAGCACTTGTTTTTCGTCCAGACCGGGCGGCCGTCGACCATGCTGATCGCCCCGGCCGGGCAGACGGACGCGCACTTTCCGCAGCCGATGCACGTCACGTCCGCGTGGAAGAGCTTCGTGCTCATGCAGGCGTGATACGCGGCCAGCCAGACTTTTCCCAGCGCGGGGCTTCCCTTGATGCGCTTGCCCTCGCGCCCGTCGATGGCCTGCTTGATGGACGCAAGCTCGGTCTTTGCCGCTTCCAGCTGTTTTTCCATTTTCTCCGGGGAGTCGATGTCGTAGAAGATCAGCGCGCCGTCCGGCACGACCAAGGCGTCGAGGCGCTGCAGCTCCAGGCCGCGCTTTTTCAGCTCGCT
>CACYDX010000176.1 GCA_902773255.1 Oscillospiraceae bacterium | reverse complement strand
GGTCATGAAGAAATAGTATCCGTCATCTTCAGCAAAAATCGTAACTTTCGTTCCATTCTTAACGGTACCGAGAACACCGTTGTCAGTACTTTTCTTAGGATAATAATATATTCCGCCATTTTTCTGTTCGCCGTCAACTTTCGCATACAACGGTTCTGATAACAGTTTACCCGAAGAAGGAAAGACAAGCAGAACTTTTTTTGACGAGCGCGTGCTGTAACTATTGCTGGCAGCGTCCGCCTGCACAGGGAACAACGCAAAAACCATCGTGATGCACAGTGCCAGTGATAAAAGTCTCAGGATCTTTTTTTTCATTGTTTTTTCCTCTTTCTTTCGATTTATGTATTATCCGGGCATGAGCCCTTTGATAAACAGATCATCCTATCCTGCCGAATATCTCCCAGGCATAGGAATCCTTCTTCTGCTCCTCAGGTGACAGCTGATCATAGGGGAGCATAAGCGGATGCCGGCGCAGTCTGTTGTCTCTGACGGGATCATAGGCCCAATTATACATAAGATGGAATCTGAGCCAGCGTCTGTGCTCCATCTCCTGAAGGATATCGGCCTTCTCCGCGTATACTTCCTTGAACCGCTCATATGCCTTCCGGCAGTCCTCTTCAGTGAGCTCCGTCATGTTTTCATCGTCAAACAGATATCTGGCTTTAACAATAAGATGATCAGCCGCGGCAATGTTTGACTGGCGGAGAAAATGGCTCAGATCCTTCCATTCCACGGGAGCCGGGGAGTATTCACTGTAGATCGAGTGCATCATTCTCGCCCTGCGGTTCACCGCATCCTTCATGACGAATTCACGGGTTATTACGTCTTTTCTCTCGCCGAATCCCGGGACTCCTGGCACCGGAGACGTCAGCCTGACATGGATCTCAGCACCTGTGGGGATCCATGTTTTTATTGTCTCATATGTTTCGAGATCCCTGTCATCCTCATCATAGCAGATGATCACACGGTCAGCAGTCCTGATCAGTTCCGGATCTGAAGTCCATGTATCATCATGGAATATAAGCCTGTCCTCCTCCGGAGCATCTGAAGCAAGAGATCCGGCCAGCGCCGGATGAAGCGCCTCAAATCCGATGCTGTCGCAAAAAACATGGTATTCTGTCGTACGGCCTTTTTCGAACACATTTGTAAGCAATGCGCGCTCCAGAACAGCTGCGCCGGTCTGACCGCAGCCTATAAGGATCATACGCTTATCACTCTTTTTCAGGGGATGCTCTTTCCAGTAGCAGCGGCTCAGGGCTTCCCTGCGGCTGAACAGCTGAAGTTCCTCAGGTATGCTGTCAGCCACTATATCCGCCATGCAATAGGACACGATCCCTTTTTCGGCTGCCACAGTCGCTTCAGCGTAATCCTTCCACGGATCACCTACCATGAAGAACAGGAACAGACCATTCTTATTCCCGCCTCTCAGTCTAAGCAGTGAATCGTGATCCGCATCCAGTCTTACAACTTCACTTCCGGATATCAGGTGCGTCTGGGATGCGGGGAAGATAAGGAGACAATCCTTAGTATCTTTTCTGAGTTCCTCAGCAAGAACGACAGTATCCTCATTTTCGCTGTCAAAGACATACCAGATCTTTTTTCCGCCGAGCCTCAGCCGCAGGCGAGGTATGGTATGGCCGCTTATGAGGCTCAGACCAATGCCGATGAGAAGAGTAAGAATGCCTATGCTGCAGAGGGCAAATATGATGCCTATTATACGTCCCGCACCGGTCACCGGAGAAAGATCTCCATAGCCTACAGTGGTCATGGTTATAAGAGAAAACCATAACGCATCCCAGAAATTGCGGATCGTTGCATCAGGTGAACAGGACTCCACCGCAACAAGGATCACGAGCAGGGCAACATATACAGCCAGTGCCGCAAGCAGGATCTTAAGCCGTCTTTTCATCCTCTACCCCGTCTTTTTTCAATACTCCGTACAGCTTTGGAAGGGCTAAAACATTGTTTATGTCATACTGTTTATAATCCACATTTCTGCCTGTCACTTCGTTTTCCCGGGCTGAAAGCTGATCCAGTTCATCCCACGTAATAAGGCAAGCATGAGTAAGTGCTTCAGTGTTTTTGGTCATACGGACAGTGCAGGGGATGCCCTTTTCCCTGCAGCTGATCCATGTCTTGAAGTTCTTTTCGAGTTCCTCTTCGCTCATGGTCCTGTAACCCATGGAGAAGTGGAATGCGTTCCAGCGAAGGTGCTCCGTCTCGCCGAGTACGGGAAGCATCTCCGGATCAGGAGCCCACTCCCCGTTCCTGACCTCTTCCTCAGTGGAACCGGTGATCCTGATATACGCAGGCATAAAATCTGCGGAAGCGCGGGAAGACATTTTGCTGAAAGCATCGCAGGCTACCCACTTTTCCCAGTCAGATCTATCTGAAGTGTCATATATGCTGTTCAGAACTATGGCACTGCGGTCAGCCTCCTCGGCCGAAAGCATGGATTTTGTAAAGATGGGGCCGCGTATGATCGGGCTGCCGACCGTCTCCTGATAGCGCGCTCCGGTATGCCCGCACTGGACTACGCAGATATTCTCTGCACGGCGGCGCTTGAGATAGAGCATGAGATTATCGGAGATCTCCCTGTTCGTCTCCTCCTTGCCGGTGCAGATCGCTATCATCTTTATTGTGGACAGATGCTGACCGATATAGTCATAGAATTCTCTGCTGCGGCCGTCAGCCTTGAAGCTTTGGATATCATACTTGTTCAGTAACTCCGGACTGTCAGCAAGGATATAGCCCGATTCTCTTTCAAATGCCGGTGAGAACACTGCCGCACGGAATGTACTTCCGGCATACTGGCCATTTATCAGCAGCTGGCGCAGCGCCGCCTGACCGCACTTTCCGAAGCCGACCACCACGCATTCGAAGTCTTCTTTTGCATGACCGTCTTCTGTGAAGTGCATATACTCCCAGGGCGGGCATATCTTTATCATGGATCTGGCAGTAAGCGTGGCAACATCATACACATTGACATAGCCATAACCGTAACTGTCAGGAGATACCTGAAGCATGGACGTTATGATCTCTTCCTCTCCCGGAAGCGTTATCTGTGTATTCTCCGGAGCAACTCCAGCCTTTTCAAGGGCATTCTTAAGTTCCATCGCATAGAAAAAGTTCTGGTCCGGTTTCGCGTTCAGAGCATATACCGTAATTTTCCGTCCTGAGAGACGCAGTTTTTTTATTGCCTTAGGCTCGGAATGCACTGCAGAATATCCGATTATTGCCGACATTCCCATGTCGTTAAGCTCACGTATCTTTGCGGATTCGATGTTCTCTTCGATAAAAATTACTGAGGTGCCGCCAGCGGCCCGGCATTCCTTGCCGAGGTTGATGCTGTTCTCGTTAACACCGTATATAAGCGTAAGGTCCCCTCTGCGGGAAAGAAACAGGCGAAGCTGCCTCAGCGCTGCTGCACCGATAGTGAACATTATCGCGCTTGCCGCCGAATAGAACGCCATCATGTGCATCGCCCAGAAAGCGATCAGCCACCCTGTGCCTGTAACGAAGGTCGTGCCCTGGATGGCCGACAGTTCGTTTACGCCGACGAACATACGCAGTACGGTCAGCACAGTACGGAATATGCTCAGCAGCAGATCTCCTGTGACCTGGGCATAACCGGTGCCGTATACGACAAAACCCCATATCGTTGACGCCACTATACAGAAAGTGGTTACCTTTGAAGAACGGGACGGCTTTGTTACAAGATTGATCATCATCGCCAGAAACAGCGCGACGGAAATTATGATCACAGGGATCGTAAGCATGATTCCTCCGATTTTTATGGCCGGTACAGCCTTTGTTTCGTATAAATTAATACAAGTATAAGTATATGAATACGCAGACATCTTGTCAACAGAAAAGCTATCGGTGCATAGACTGTGGATCAGCTGAAAATAACGGGAAAAACTCAAGTGACAATTACACAAGTTTGATATTGTGGAAAAACTCATTTGATGGTATCATTCAGTATGGTAAATTGGATAATTATTGTCCAAATCAGGAGGTATTAAATCATGAAACAATGGATAAAGAAACTGAGCGGCGCAGTGATAGCATCTGTCCTTGCACTTACCTTAAGCAGCAAAGCTTATGCTGAACCGGGAGATGCTGATCAAATAAATGATAAAACTGAAAAACAAATTGAAAATAAAATCGATGAACACAAGAGTGATGAGACTCCAAGTGAAAATATCAGCAACGATCCCATAGATGAAGCCAAGCCTAAAGCCGATGCACCTGCCAAGAACGAAACCACTGTTAAGACTGCCGTGTTTACCAAGGGCGAAACAACTGTCAAGACTGATGCAGCTGCAGACGGTGAAAATACGCCCGAAATCAATGCTAAAGCTGCGCCGGAGGCTGAGCCCGAAACGGTGCCCGAAGCTGCTGAGTCTGAAGGCGGCGAAATGCTGCGAGACAGCAGTCTTGGTGAAAGCGCTCCCGCAGACACATCAGCAACTATAGTTGTTGTTGACAACGGGACAACTACTGTCATCAAGCCCGAAGAACAGACCGAGGTTCCTGAAACCCCGGATAATGACAAGGACGGTTTCTGGGGATATGATGTCGGCAAGTCAGAAACACCTGCCGATGACACTCTCTATATGGAGGATTTACAGGCTGATTCCGTCGTCGCGGATAACTGTGATCTGCACGTTGAATCTACCGGTCTTAATCAAATCGGCTCTCTTACCGCGGAGAATGACTTATACATTTCAGGAACCGGTATCATGCTGATCGATGATCTCAGTATCAATGGCTGCAGCGTCTATCCATATGTTGAGAGTCCCCTCTCTTCTCCCATCTCAGATGATGTTATCGGGGGATTTTTCCTTAAGCCGCTGGGTGGATCAAAAGGCAGTGTCGCAGTGTTCCTTAACGCATACAGCGGAAGTGCTGATGACAGTGGAAGCAGTAATACATATGTGCTTATCAACGGACGTGCTGAAAGCGGCAGTGCAAAAACAGGGATCCTGGATGGACAGTATATTATCCCCGAAGGGATCAATCTTATCATGCCTTCAGGCACTTCCATCAATATGACCTCTTCAGCATCATCAAACGGCAGTTATAACAGTGCGCAGTTAACCGTCCCAGGCACCTCTTCCCTTACAATCGACGAAAACGCAGCGATAAACATGTCAAGCACAAGTGTTATAAAGGAAGAAACCAATGCTGTTACAGTTGCTCCTTTGCTGAATGTTGAAGGGACTTTGAGCGGGGACGGCAGTATAACGGGAGACGGGCTTGTTGAAATCAATGTTCCGCGAGCATCTTCTCCGGTAAAAATAGCTGATAAGTGTTTTGTTATCAGCAGAGAAAAAAGCGGGTCTGAGTTATCGATCACATACAAAAATCTCAGTGATGAGCTCATGCGGTATGTTAAACTTCCCTCCGTACTTGGTGAGGAAAAACTTAAAAAGCTTATAAAAGACAAGTACGGGTTTATTCCTGACGGTGATTGCTGGGATCTTGTTTTTCCCGTTTTCACTGTTCAGACCGATAAATCTTTCACGCTTCCATACAGTGTTGAAACCTGCAACGGCTCAGGAACATTAAAACTGTTTAAATGGGAGATCCATTCAGCAATCGGCGGCGGAGATGATACCCTGCTGACATCCACATCGGTAACAGGTTCCGGTACATTGGGGGGAAAGAATGCCGGAGCGATCTCACTGATACTGAAGGTCACAGACAAGGACACCTATTACAATCTCTCGGCTTATCTTAACGGAAATCAGATCTTCAAGCTCAACAGCAAGGTAACGGTGCGCTTCGACTATGATGCTCCTGCGGAAGAAGGCCAGCTCTTTGCCGTATTCCGCAATCAGGACGGCTCACTTACGGCATTTCCTGCAAGGTATGATGCCATAACAGGTCAGCTTGTATTCAACAGCGATAAACTCGGCAATTTCGTTGTGGTCTGCATAGATTACAACGGCAAACTCTATACTAAGGAATTCTATGATTTCCTCGAAACTATAGAAAGCGTAAAGAACCTGAAATACGGTCTCTGATATTGAAAGAAAGCATTAGAGCATCTGTCAGTTACTCTCGCAGAGGAGGGAACAAATGATGGACAAGTGGATAAAAAAGCTCAGCGGGGCAGTTATCGCCTCCGTGCTTGCGCTTACCCTGAGCAGCAAGGCATTTGCTGATATCGGGGAAGAGCCTGCTTCCGATCTGCCTGTACCGCAGTATGAGCAGAAGGCTTCAGGTGATGCAGATGCAGGAAGCATTGATTCCGGCTATGCATCCGATGTCAAGGCGGTGGCCGTGAAAGCAGATGCCGTCAATGCCGTTGACAATACTCCCGTTTCTGAACCACCTTCTTCCGTGAACGCCGAAAAACAGGTTGCTGAAACCAAAGATGCTGTTTCTGTTTCAAGCGAACCTGCTGCTGAGGTCAAGGGTGCAGTAACTGAAGAAAACACCTTTAACAGAGAAACCACAGAAACCGGTTCTGAGATCAAAGGCTCTGCAAGCGAGAGCAAAGCTTCAGTCAGCGAGTCCAAAGGTGCTGAAGGAAAAAACGAAAAGCCTGCAGCCGATACCGGCTCCGGAGATGAAGGCAAAGTAACCGGCACTTCCGGAAACGAAGCCGCAATAACAAAGACAGCGATCGCAGAAAACACAACCGCCCCCGAAGCACTCACGAAAATAAATGAGAACGATGGATCCGGTGCAGATAATAACAGTGAGGAAGCAACCGTTCTTGCAGATGCTCCAACTCTTGCTGACAACATTGATGTCAACAAGATTGAAAATGTTGCCGGCCTCACACGCAGCGCCGCTCCCAATGTTGGTGAAACGGATCCTGTTGAACAGGCACCCTCCTTATCTGCGAACGCAGACGAAGAAAGCGGTGTGATCTCTTTCAGCGGCCATGAGTTTACACCTGGGCAGAGTACAAGTTACTCTGAAGATAACAGCATCCCTCCGGCAAATGAGCTTGATCCCGGAAAAACGATCTTATGGGGCTACGATGCAGGAAATGTCTCTGATGCAGCTGACGACATTCTTTACATGGTCAATTACGACGCTTCTTCACAGACATTAGCCTCGACCAACAGTGACATCAATATCACTGCTGCCGGTTTTAACCGCATAGGAAGTATTAATGCGGACGGAGATGTTAACCTTACCGGCACTGGCATACTGCTGCTGGACAACGTAACGCTAAGCGAAGGTCACGGATTCTTCCTCAAGCCGATTACCGAGATATACGGAACCAACGGCGGCAGCGTAGCTGTTTTCCTAAGGCAAAACGGCTCTGGAACCGGTTCTTCGTCAAACGCCGTATATCAGCTTGTCAACGGATCAGTCCCCGGTATTCTGGACGAGTCATACACCATACCCTCAGGAGTAGATCTGGTTATGCCCGGCGGCAGCAGTCTGGAGCTGAAGAGTCTGGTCGTGACCGAAAGCAAAAACGATGGATCTCTGACTTACTACCTTGATGATGTACCTGCTGATTATTTCAGCAACCAGCCCGGCGCTTTATCCGAATCATATAATGTGACACATAATAACAGCTCGCTGACTATCGAGAACGGGGCTTCGCTCACCGTTGAAAGCGGAGCGGTCCTGAGAATAACTAAAGTCGATATGGACTATGGTTCTTCCCGCTCAACTCTCTTTGCTCCTGAAGTCAATATTCAGGGCAATCTGACTGTAAACGGCAGTATAGACGGGGAAGGCGTTATTACGCTCGGCAATAATGCTCCGTCTCCTGCTGTTCTTGATGGCAAAGGGACAATAAAAGCCGATTCATTTAAAGTCAGTCTTTCATCAAGGATAGCTGACAAGAGCAGGATCACTTTCAACTGCCCGGAAATTGATTTTTACGATTCCGATGATCCAGGTTTCAGTAAGATCAGCAATATCAACAACTTTATTTTCAAAAACTCCGTAGTCATGATCCGGCTTCCGCTTACGATCAACAACATCAAAGCAAGCGGCAGTTCCAGACTTATCGGAGACAATCAGAAATTCGGCAGCATATCTGTTTCCAAAGCCGGCACATTATCTCTGCACAGCAGCAGCCTTACCCGCGGGGCAATTATCAGCGGAAAGGTCACCGGCGGTACGATCCGGTTTCTTGCGGGTTCTTATACCTCTTCTGCTTCCTCCTCTGTCTCTTCGGGAACGAAATTCAGTTTCACAGATGAGCAGGGACGTGAGTGTGAATCGTTCATATATAACTATTCCGGCACCAATCTCAGTTCTTTCTTTGATGTAGCACCTGCAGGGATACCCAGGATCCTGAACTCAAACACCACATTGCCTTCTTCCGGTAAGATCCCGTATTCTTTTATGTACCTTCATGACAAAGCTGAGAAAAATCCAGGAGGTCACAGTGCCAGGCATCATCTTTTGAGCAGTTCGGTGATTTCAGGAAAAAGCAATGGCATCTACACTGCTGATTCCGGAAAATATACCTTCTCGTACGATTCTCTGCTCAGTTTCATGGAAAAAAAGCTGGCAGGCCCCGATCATGATCCCGGCGAAAATGTAGCCGCTTCATTTGCAGTACATTATAAAACGAAAACCGGAGCGCTCCGTACTGTGATCATCACAAGCGAAAAACCATCCTTAACTCTTGCCAGAGGAAGTGTACCAATTGCAGTAGACGGGTTTTATAACAGTGCTTCTTCTGTTGTATTCCCCGGCAATTCAATAAACTCCTCACAGACATCCTCCACCGGCAGCGGTATTCTGGGAGGCGGAGCAGGTTCCATAACAGGCGGAAACAGCTTCCAACTGAACTTTAATTCCTCTGTTACTCCCACACCTATCGATCCGTCGGATCCGGATATTCCACCCGACCCGGTTATTCCGCCCGACCCGGTTATTCCACCTGACCCTGTTACCCCGCCTGCCGTCGTTCAGCCTTCGACTTCTGAAGAAGACATGGTAATAACTGTTACCGAGCTGGGAACAAAAGGCACAGCCGCAGCACAGGGTCAGCAGGCAGCATCACTTGAAGAAGCCGAACCCGTTTATAAGCTTTCGGTCACTGTTGACGGTCAGCAACTC
>CACYDX010000175.1 GCA_902773255.1 Oscillospiraceae bacterium | reverse complement strand
TTGGGAGGAAGAAGAGAATGAGAAATTATAAGGGAAGAGTTGTAATCAACAGGAGGACAGGAGAACGAGGCATCGTGAAGGATGTCGATGATAAGAAGCGACTCATCGTTGCTTATGAAGGAGCTGAGCAAAAAAAGTACGGTTTTATGTTTGTGATCGATGAAGGCATCATCTGCTTTGAGGATGATCAAGATCAGCAAGCCGCCGAGGCATGGGTACAACAAGAGCGGGAGTTTAAGCAACGCGAAGAGGAAATGAGGCGGCAGGAGCAGATGGCTGATATCAAAGCCGAGGAAGAGAAGAGCAGACCGAGAAAGCGCCAAGTCATCGGAGTCGAGCGGAACAATTTGATATATAAAGCCACTTACTGCGACGGCGGCAGAACAACAGAACGAATCGGGTATTTTGGAGTTTGCTCTCCCGAGATAATGAAAAACAACATAGAGGAAAAGCGGCGCTGGTGTTCTGATTCTGATTGCCCTTGTCATATGTATTATTCCGGAGAAGTTACATATGAGAAACTTGTTGAGGATTATATCAATGATGGATTCTGGCCGTGCAATGAGTCAGTTATTTTCAAAGATTGGAAAGTGAATGCTGGAAGCAAACTAACGAAGAAATCCAGAGGTAAGGGGAATAAGATTACCGGAACAAAAGAAGGCGGCCTGTGCATAATTACTACCCGACTGCCGGGAACTAAGGAAGAGGATAGGATCATCATAGGATTGTTCTTGATAGATGAGGTATATACCGGCGACGATGATTATGATCCCAGCTGGGGCAGTGTATACGCAGACAAAAAATATCGTTTGGAGTTTACACCAACCGAGTCCGCTAATATGAAACTCTGGAAGTACTACAGGAATTCCAAGAGCCCGGACAAACCGCGTTGGGGCACAGGCTTGATCCGTTATTGTGAGGATGAAATCGCTGTTCAAATTCTCAAAGACGCTATCAGTTTAAAGCGAGGGACCAGGGATGAAAAGCTTACAATAGACTTTCTTGGGGAATACTGCATTCGCAATAAAGTGGATCCGTCAAAGGTTGGAAATCCTAATGGAGCACTAACGTTAGTGTGATGATATGTGAAAAAAGATGAGTAAATATGTGTATAGGGGGGAAAGAGAATGAATAGACATTTTGATCTCAAAAAAGAACTTGATTACGTTATTAGAAAGTATGGTGCGCATGAGGGATACAATGACCCGAAAATCGAATGGTCCGACAACACATATTGGGGAGCATTAGGCAAGTATGAATACTGGAATAACAAGATCATTATAAGTCGGATTCTGAATTCACCTGAGGCAGATCCGGAGTTTCTAAGATTTATCATATTCCATGAATACACGCATCAGTTATACGCCGAACATGACGAGAAGTTTAAGAAAGAAATGAGACGCTTTCCAAACAACGAGAAGATGGAAGAGTTGCTGAGCACCTATGGCGCGAATCTTACTGAACTGCCGTTGGCAAAACCTTCGCTTCCGCCTTTAGATACGAAAAAGCCAGTACTGTTTTGTAGGCTGCCGTTCAGGGAAGAAGACGAAGAAAGCTACTATTCAGGGAATCTGATGTACATTAATCATAATGTTGCCGGCAAACTGCATGGAAAAATCCCGGGGAAGTACTGCAATAAAAGAGTCGAGCAGGTGATCTGGGTGATAGAGCGCGGAGAGCAACTGTTCATTGTTGGAGCAGCGAAAAACGTTCAGTTGTTCCCCGATGTCCAGAGGGTGCATGATGGCAAACTGTTCGGAAAGGGCGGTAAGATGGGAGACGATCTCTTCATGCAGTTCCACTGTAAGCAGAATGAATTCGTGTATTTGTTCCCTCTGAGTATAATGTTTATACTGGATAAGCATGAGATCCCTGCGCGCTTTTACAAGGAAAATGTATTTAGCGATGAAGACCTTCCTGAAAAGACATATCTGGAGATAGTTCAGTGCTATCAGGAATATGATCTTGAAGTAATAAGGAAAGGCATGGATGACTGTGAAATGGACACACTGACACCTGTGTTTAAGACAAACGATGTGGATGAGTTATATGAGTTGGCATGCAGGGAGTCTAACCCTTATCGCAAGATATGGATACTCAACAAATGCCTGACAAAGAAACAGAATTACCGCCTCTATAAGGATCTGGCATCAGTGTTCGATTATCTCTCGATCTTCGACAGAGCAATCGAAAACTATGAGAAGGCGCTAAGATACCGCAATCAGGCCAGTGTAAGAAAGCGTATAGAAGTAATAAAGTCAGTTA
>CACYDX010000174.1 GCA_902773255.1 Oscillospiraceae bacterium | reverse complement strand
GTCGGTAACGTCCTCCCGGACTGTTCTGCCGTTGAGCTCTCCGATAGCCTGCATTGCTCCTTCAGTCTCAGTAAGGACTATGTCCGGCGTACGGCCCTCGGCCATGGCATCGATGGCGGCGTTCATATAATCGAGCGCACGGCCTGCGGCGTCCGCATGGCGGGAGTTTGTGAGGATCTCACCGGCCGGCACATCCGGCAGCGGAAACAGCTCTGAGATCGTTCTCTCGAGCTCATCAATACCCTGCCCCGTAACGGAACTGAGTCGGACAACCGGCAGGAAGGTGTCTATATCATAGTCTTTCTCGCTTATATCCTGTTTTGAGATTATTACTATCCCTTTTTCGGCCTTTTCGGCGGAGGCAATTATTACATAGTCCTCAGGATCGGGCTCCGTGCTGCCGTCTATCACGGCGATGACGAGAGCAGCGCTGTTCAATGCCTGTCTGCTTCGTTCAACGCCTATGCTCTCCACGACATCCTCCGTGTCTCTTATGCCGGCAGTGTCAGTGAGTCGCAGGCAGAGTCCGCCCAGGATGAGTTTTTCCTCTATGGTGTCCCTCGTGGTGCCGGGAATGCGGGTAACAATGGCTCTGTCATATCCGAGGAGTGCATTCATCAGCGAGCTTTTGCCCACATTGGGCTTTCCCGCAATTACAGCCGGTATGCCGGAGCGCATGAGCTTCCCCCTTTCGAAGGTGGAAAGCAGCTTTGTGAGCATTGCGGCGATCTCTTTCATCTTCCCAAGATAATCCTCGAGGACGAAAGGCTCTATGTCCTCATCGGGATAATCGAGCACGGCGTGGTAATGAGAGGAGATATCCGTGAGGTCCGAATAGACTGCATCGAGTCTCGAATCTATAACACCGGAGAGCTGGCCTGCGGCATTCTTTACACTCTCGGCAGTCTCGGCACCGATTATATCGGCCACAGCTTCGGCAGCAGTGAGTTTCATTTTACCGTTGAGGAAGGCTCTCTTCGTGAATTCCCCCGGCAGCGCCTGCCTGGCGCCCAGAGCAAACAGTTCATCCAGAATGGCACGCAATATGACCGGAGAACCGTGGCACTGGAATTCGGCAGTATCCTCCCCGGTATAGCTGGCAGGAGCCCTGCTTATTGCGCAAAGACAGAGATCGAGCGTTTCGCCGCGGGCGTCGTTCAGCCTGCCGTAGATAAGTTTCCTCTCTTCACATTCGGCAAGGCTCTTCCCTGAAAAAGGTGCGAACAGGCGCGAAGCAAATTCAAGCGCCCTGTCGCCCGAGACTCTGACGATCCCTATTGCCGATACGGAAAAACCGGTGGCAATGGCTGCAATGGTATCTGACATTATTATCACCTTAATCAAAACAGCTCCCCGAAGGGAGCTTTTTTATTGCATTTATTATTTTACCGCTTTCTGTCTCTCCATGCGTGCCGCTCTGGCCGCATCCTCATCCTTCTTCTCCGATATATAGTAACTCAGGGCCAGAAGAGAATCGGAAAAATGGAGATTTTCAACTATAAGCGGGCTGTCCGGCTCGGCAATATCCACATTTGTAAAGTTCCAGATGGCTTCAATGCCGTTTTCCGTCAGCGCATCAGTGACCGAAAGCGCAAACTCCTTCGGCACGGCAAGCACCGCAAGATCCACTTTATTCTCTGCGAGGAAAGCGGGCAGCTCATCCATGCTCTTTATCGGAATGCCGTTGATCTGCCCGCCGATTATATCCTTATTAACATCGAAAGCGCAGAGCAGATTGCAGCCCCATGCCGAGAAGCAGAAATTATCCATCAGTGCGCGGCCTATATTGCCAACGCCGATCAATACCGCACTGTATCCCCTGTCAGTTCCGAGGATCTTTGCGATCTCCTCTTTCAGCGCTGATACATTATAGCCGTAGCCCTGCTGGCCGAACTCGCCGAAACAGCTGAAATCCTGCCTGATCTGAGAGGGTGTGAGCCCCAGAAGATTTCCAAGCTCGGACGAGGAGACTCTCGCTATACCCTGTGCCTCAAGCTCTTCGAGCTTGCGCAGATATCTGGGCATCCTGCGGATGACGTTGTTAGACACTTTTATCTTTTTCAAAACCGTTCACTCCCGTCATCGAATAAACGAATTTCCGATTTAGTTAATATTATCACAAATTAAGCAGGCCTGCAACCATGATATTCATATCAGTGGTGCAAGCCTGTATTTTTGCTTATGTAAGATCCTTCCTTATGCCTTTGCATATCTCATGCAGCTGCTCAAGGCTCTCCAGCCTCACGAGCTGCTGTTTATAGTAAGATGCGTGAGCCACGCCGTGGAGATACCACGGGAGCTGATGCCGCGCCTCCACGCAGGCCTTTCTCTCTCCGGCGTATGATGCGAGAAGACAGATCTGCTCCTCTGCGATGTCCATCCTTTCGGCAAGCGACGGCAGCGGCGGGATATCCTCCCCTGCTATGGCGGCATTCGCCTGAGCAAAGAGCCAGGGATCGCCGAAGGAGCCCCTGCCTATCATCACTCCGTCACAGCCGGTATAGCGCAGGATGTGCTCTGCATCTGCGGCGGAAAATACATCGCCGTTTGCGAACACCGGGATTTCGACGCTTTTTTTAACTTCGCGGATGATGTCCCAGTCGGCTTTCCCCGCATACATCTGGGTCCGCGTCCTGCCGTGGACTGTGAGCGCTGAGGCTCCGGCCTGCTCGCAGATACGGGCAAATTCAACTGCATTGACACTGCCGCCGTCAAAGCCCTTCCGGAACTTCACCGTGACCGGAACTGAGACAGACGAGCATACGGACCCTACTATCCTGCCTGCCAGCTCCGGATCCTTCATGAGGGCAGAGCCGTCGCCGCTCTTCACTATCTTGCCCACGGGACAGCCCATGTTTATATCGATCACATCAGCACCGGAGATCTCCAGTGCAAGGGCTGCCGCCTCACCCATCACATCAGGCTCGTGGCCGAAGATCTGAGCGCCGCAGGGCTTATCTTTCTCCGGGATATGCAGGAGCGCTTTGGTCTTCTCATCGTTATAGACCAGGGCCTTCGCACTCACCATCTCTGTTACGGCATAGACCGCTCCGAATCGGAAGCACATATGGCGGAAGGCAAAGTCGCTCACTCCTGCCATGGGAGCCAGGGCTGTCCTGCCTGATAGTTCGAGGCTGCCTATCTTCACCATGATATGTCCAGCCCGACCGGGCAGTGGTCGGAGCCCTGTATCTCGGGCAGGATGTAGGCGTCCTTAATGTTATCCCTGAGCCTGTCCGACACAACGAAATAATCTATGCGCCAGCCGACGTTCCGCTCCCTGGCAGCGGCTCTGTAGCTCCACCAGGAGTATGCGTCGCGACGGTCGGGATAAAGAAAGCGGAAGCTGTCGGTAAATCCGGCTTCGAGCAGTTCTGTGAACTTGCCTCGTTCCTCATAGGAAAAGCCTGCATTGCCGATATTGGCCTGAGGGTTCTTCAGGTCTATCTCGTTATGGGCAACGTTCATATCGCCGCAGGCTATGACGGGCTTGACGGCATCGAGCCCGCAGAGATAACTGCGGAATTCGTCCTCCCAGTCCATCCTGTAGTCTATGCGCTTGAGTCCGTCCTGCGCATTGGGCGTATATACGCAGACGAGGAAGAAGTTATCATATTCGAGCGTTACGGCGCGGCCTTCGGTATCGTGCCGGTCGATGCCGATGTTGTATCTTACAGAGAGGGGCTTGTGCTTCGTGAATACGGCAGTGCCGGAATAGCCCTTCTTCTCTGCATAGGACCAGTAGCTCTCATAGCCGGGCAGATCCAGTTCTATCTGGCCTTCCTGCAGCTTTGTCTCCTGGATGCAGAAAAAGTCTGCCCCCAGGGACCAGAACACATCCTCGAAGCCCTTTTTCATAACGGCTCTGAGGCCGTTTACATTCCATGAAATGAATCTCATTACTGTTCCTTTCTCTTTTCAAAGGCAGCGGTGCTTTCCAGGTATCCCCTGGCATCGGTGAGCGAGGCGTTCTTGAGCCTTGGAAGCGGTCCTGCGGCCGTACCCGGAGTCTCTCCCGTTTTCACGGCGACGAGTCGGTTTATCTTCAGGCCGTCCGCATAAAACTTTGCCTCATAATCCGTCATGATGCCGACCGGACCGTTTGCGTGCAGATCGTGCGTAAGCTCTTTCACCTGCCACTTTTCCTCTTCGAAGCGGGCAGCCGACCAATCGAATAGAGGGGCGTTGTCCGTTTTGAAGCGGATCTCGCCGCCGACAGGCAGTATGTCGCAGTATTTCCGGAGGAAGGACGGCGCCGTGAGACGGAGCTTTGCATCGCGGCTTTTGGGCCATGGATCGCAGAAGTTGATAAATATCCTGTCGACCTCGTCAGCCTCGAAGAGCTGATCGAGTTCCTTTGCGTCCCCGTCAATGAAGCGGACGTTGGAAAGACCTCTGTTTTTCACACGCTCCATAGCGATTATCATCGCGTCAGGCACTCTTTCGAGAGCCACAAGGAGCACTTCCGGCTCTGAATCAGCAAGATCAGCTGTAAACCTTCCCTTTCCGCAGCCGAGTTCAAGCCAGAGGGCGGAGCTTTCGGGCATTAGGCTCTTCCATCTGCCCTTCATATCTTCGGGCGAGGATATGAGCAGGTTGGCGCAGCGCTCCATGCGAGGCACAAGATTATGGCGTTTTCTCATTCTCATGGCATACTATTCTCCGTTATTTGCTTAGTATAAGATAACACAGGCGTCAGCAAACATCAATGAAGAAAAACCTTGCACGACCTGTGCTGATGTTGTATAATGTGCGTCGCTGAACTCAGTTATTATTACCGGGTGTAGCGCAGCTGGTAGCGCGCTTGGTTTGGGACCAAGATGCCGGGGGTTCAAATCCCTCCACTCGGACCACATTTGTACCCAAGCTATGATACAATAGCTTGGGTAATTTTTTGCGTATCTCCCCGGGAAAACCCTTGTTACAAGGGCAAAGCGAGACAGGTGGGTGCATACTTGCATCAGCCGGTCTCGGTTTTTTTGTTTTATCGTTTTTTAGTCTTGGGCCGGGCGCACCGAACTTGTACCCAGTCTATATACTTTTTTGGCGTTTCTCAAGATTCGCCAAATAGTTCTACATCAATTATTTTTTATTGAGTTCCCTGATTTCTTTCTCCAGAGATTCTAATGTGTCTGCTGTTTTATTGCCGCGCAAGGTGGATTCTGCGGCGTCTTTTCCATTTCTCCTCTTCCCCGGCTGGTGCGTGTGTGCTATTATAAATTATACTATTAAAAAATCTCAAACCGCGGTGATGCGAAAGGGGAAAGACGCATGTATCAGCCCAGGATGGAAGCCTACGAGGGCTCGGAGCCGTATATTTTCATAAGCTACGCACATCGGGACGCCGACAAGGTCTGGCCCCTTCTTGACAAACTCAACGACAGCGGCTACCGCATCTGGTATGACGATGGGATCGGCGCCGGCAGCGAGTGGCCCGCCTATATTGAGCAACACCTCGACCACTGCGCCGCTGTGATCTCCTTTATCACGCCAAGAGCCGTGAACTCTTCAAACTGTCGGAAGGAGATCACCTATGCACTTGCCAAACAGAAGCCCTTCGTCTATGTGATGCTCGAGGAGACGGAGCTCGCACAGGGAATGAGCCTTCAGCTCTCCGACCAGTACTGTGTCAATCGCGGCAGCATGCCGGAAGAAAAGTTCCTGAAAAAGCTCTGCAGTTCCGGCGCGCTGGAGGCCTGCAGGCGGGACGGGGCGGAGACTGCCCGGGAGGAGCTGTGCACGCCGGAGTCCACTGCCAAAAAGCCGCAGATGCCGTTTTTTGTGCTGGCGGCTGTGGTGCTTATCGCTGTCGCTGCCGTTCTGATTCTGCGGCCCGACACGAAGGCAGCCGCTGCAGAGACCGCTACGTCGACCGAAACGGCATCGGAACTGCGCGAGGCGGAGCTGCCGGAAAGTGAGACGCTCGCTCCGGAGCCGGAGATGAGTCCGAAAGAGATGCGTGAGCTCGGAAGATCGTACGAGTCCGGGCAAGGCGTGGAGCAGGACTACGTGAAGGCGCTCGAATGGTATACCAAGGCCGCGGAAGCCGGGGATTCATACGCTATGTTTAATACCGGCTACCTTTATGACATGGGCTATGGCACGGAGAAGGACCATGAGAAGGCATTCGAATGGTACTCACGGTCCGCGGACGCCGGAAACCCGACCGGCATGTTCATGGTCGGGCAGGGTTACTATTCAGGCTACGGAGGTGTGGAGCAGAGCTACAGCAAGGCGTTCGAATGGTTCAGGCGGGCGGCAGACAATGGGGATTCAAACAGCCTGTACTATATTGGCATGATGTATCGTTTCGGACAGGGTGTGACGCAGGACAGCGAAAAGGCCATCCAGTGGTACATGCGGTCGGCGGAGTACGGATTCTCCATCTCCATGCGTGCGATCGGCGAAATGTATGCAAAGGGCGAAGGCGTAGAACAGGACAGGGACAGAGCCGAGGAGTGGTATGCACGGGCCGCAGAGGCCGACCGTTCCGGACAGTGAGCCATCCCACCAGACGCAGCGCTTTCGGAAAAGGAAGAAACTGCCCGTTCAGCTTAACTCAACATCTAACAGCCGCATTCCAACATAGCGCTTCTGCATATTCAGGTGCTGTAAGCACAATAGTAATTCGATTATACGCATGAATTCCTGATCAGGGATCGATGAATGCTTTATACACCCACTTTGCCCCTTTGGAGTGCATTGGTATCATTATTAGAGTGTAATTCCATGAAGAAAGAGTCATCCTTTTAAGGGTGACTCTTTCTTTATCTGTTTGATAAAAGCCATTTGCCCCATATCAGAGACCACAGGATGATCGTGTTGCCTGCTTCTCCGCCGCATAGTATAATCATTTCAGTACTGTGCTATTTGAGGGTAATGATATGCTCAGACTTGAACAAATAAACAGCAGAAACGTATGGGAGATAATCGCTCTTTCTGTGGCAGATGATCAGAAGGCTTTCGTTGCCGACAATACAACAAGCATTATTGAAGCCTATACTGCGATCACAGCAAACGGCAATGCATTTCCCTTCGGTATCTATGATGACGATACACCGGTCGGTTTTCTTATAGCAGGCTTCGGCATTGACGATGACTGGGATGACGCTCCCGAGATCGCAAAAGATAACTATAATCTGTGGCGCCTGATGATAGACAGGGCTTATCAGAAAAGAGGATACGGCAAGGAAGCGGTAAGGCT
>CACYDX010000173.1 GCA_902773255.1 Oscillospiraceae bacterium | reverse complement strand
CCAGCTGACCATAGCCGACATCAACAGCATAAACCAGTTCAGCACCGTTTTGAAGAAGAACATCCGTGAATCCGCCTGTTGAAGCTCCGCAGTCAATACATTTTTTCCCTTTCGGATCAACATCAAATATCTTTAGTGCCTTATCAAGTTTCAGGCCTCCTCTGCTTACATACGGCAGAGTATTGCCTCTGACTTCTATTACGCTTTCTTCGGAGACCTGAGAACCGGGTTTGTTCTCTTTTATACCGTTTATGTAAACAATTCCCTCCATGATAAGGGCTTTTGCCTTTTCCCTGCTGGCAGCAAGAGAACGCTCGAACATCAGCTGATCAAGTCTTTTTTTACTCATTGTTTTCTGATAAATGTTTTATAGCTTCCGAAGCAACAGATGCGGAGTCTAGATGGTATTTTGCACGCAGCTCAGCCGAATCACCATGGGCTACTATTCCTTCACCAAGGTTAATCAGAATGGCTTTGCGAATCTGAATATTTGCCTTCTCAGCTGCTTCAAGGATCATTCCTCCGATGCAGGAAGAATCGCAAACCTCTTCTGCAATCAGCAGTTTTCCGGTGCGTTTGAGAGAAGCCAGTGTTTCTTTAAAACTGTTGGGTTTAAGAATTCCAAGTTTTATGACTTCAGGCGAATATCCTCTGTTTTTCAGAATATCTGCGGCAGCAAGAAGTTCATTTATCTCGGAACCGTATCCGACGAGTGTGATATCCGTGCCGCTGCACAATGACCGTTCCTCTGAAACATAGCTTTCCTTATATCGCCCTTCGCAGTCCTTCGGTATTCTGATGGCTACAGGTCCGTACACATCATATACCGCATAACGGAGCATATCTCTGAATTCAGCGAATGAAGCCGGAGAAAGTATTGTCATATTAGGTATCATGCTCAGATATGCAACATCAAACACTCCATGATGTGTCATTCCATCCTGTCCTACGATACCAGCTCGTTCCACACAAAGCACCACATGAAGATCTAAAAGAGAGACATCATGGATAAGCATATCAAAGCTTCTCTGGAGAAAACTGGAATATACTGCAAATACCGGGATCATTCCCTGTTTTGCAAGTCCGGCTGCAAATGTGACAGCATGACCTTCCGCTATGCCAACGTCAAAGAACCTGTCCGGGAAACGTCTTTTAAATGTGTCAAGTCCTGTTCCGCTGGACATGGCAGCAGTAATAGCAACAGCTTTTTTGTTTTCGTTTGCGATCTCGCAGATATATTCACCGAAAAGATCGGAATAGCTCGCTTTCTGGTCCGCTACTTTTCCTGTTTCCTTATCAAAAGGGCAAACACCGTGATATATATCCGGATTATCTTCGGCATATTTGCAACCTTTTCCTTTTTTGGTCAAAACATGCACGATCACGGGCTTTTTCATTTCTTTGGCATGACGGAATACATTTGTCATGGTGTTGACATCATGGCCGTCTACCGGTCCAAGATATTCAAAACCCATATCAGTGAATATATTATTCGGCAGAAGCGCCGCTTTGATCTTTTCCTTAGAATTATGGATTACTTTGTACAAAGTACCGGTCTTGAAAACATTTTCCTTAAGCCAGCTCTTGAACGTAAGATAATCCATGTTTATCCTGAGCTGCTGCAGGATATATGCTATGCCGCCGACATTATTTCCTATGGACATGTTATTGTCGTTTATTACTATAACCAGCGGCTCCTTACTCTGGGAAGCATTGGTAAGTCCCTCATAGGCAAGGCCGCCGGTAAGCGAACCGTCGCCTATGACGGCAACAACGTCATAATCTTTATTCTGCAGGGTTCTGGCTTTAGCCATTCCGAGCGCTACTGAAACAGAATTGGAAGCATGACCTGAAACAAATGCGTCAGCGTTGCTTTCATAAGGATTAGTGAAGCCAGATATGCCACCGGTCTTCCTGAGAGTATTGAAGTATTTGTATCTTCCTGTAAGTATCTTATGAGTATACGACTGATGTCCTACATCAAATACTATCCTGTCTCTCTCGGGTGAAAATACACGATGCAGCGCAACGGTCAGTTCAACTGCTCCGAGATTTGAAGCAAGATGCCCGCCGTTTTTCGATACTGTATCCAAGATAGTCTCTCGTATCTCACCGCATAGTACGGAAGTCTCTTCTTTTGTCAGTGACGTGAAATCCTCATATGAATTGATTTTTTCGATTATTTCCAAAATGTTCAACCACTTTCAGAATTTTCTTATTGTCAGTGAATCCGCAAGATCAAAGAGGAAAGCTGTATCTGAAAAAGTCTGCCTTAAAGCATCCTTTGCCTTTTCTGTCAGTTTATCAATCAGTTCAATGCAGTATTCATTTCCGTAAAGCGACATATAATTGATCTTATTATCTTTTGTGTCGGAACCGGTAGACTTACCGAGCTGTTCTCTGTTTCCGATTACATCAAGCATGTCATCTCTGATCTGAAAAGCCCGGCCAATATTGTCGCCGAATTCAGACGCGGCACAAATCTGTTCTTCAGATCCATTCGCACATATTACTCCCATCATACAGGCCGCTTTAAGAAGAGCGCCGGTTTTCAGGGTATTTATCGTTACAATATCTTCTTCTGATAGTTCGCCATCATAATTTGTATCAAGATACTGTCCGCCGCACATGCCGTTAAGTCCTGCAGCTCCGGACAGGACCTTTACGGTTTCAGCCTTGATCTTAGCCTCCAGATCAGATGAAGTTATCTGATAAAAAGCTTCCGTTAAAAGCGCGTCACCGGCAAGAACTGCATTACATTCACCGAATACGATATGATTTGTAGGTCTTCCTCTCCTGAGATCATCATTGTCCATACATGGCAGATCATCATGGATAAGGCTGTAGGTATGCAGCATCTCTATTGCACATGCCGCTGGGATCGCCTTTTTAAAGTCATTCCCGGTTATTCTGCAGAACTCCAGCACCAGAACAGGCCTAATTCTTTTTCCGCCTGCATTCAGGCTGTATGTCATAGCATCATAAAGGCCATGATATTTAGGGTTTCTCAGTTGTATAGCTTTTTTGAGGCAGTCATTTATCAGATCAGTATATTCATTTATCTTCATCGACATCTTCTCCAAAGAAGGAAACTGTCTGAGGTTCATGATCATAGGAACTTTTAAGCAATTCCACCTTCTGCTCAGCTTTTTCAAGCATTAAATTGCATTTATTAAGCAGGCTTATGCCTTCTTCATACAGTGCAAGTGTTTCATCGAGGCCGGAATTTCTCTTTTCAAGAATTTCCAGTATTTCATTAATACGTTTGACCGCATCTTCAAAGCGTATCTCTTTAGACATAAACTTACTCCCGTTTAATGATTCTGTTTACAGTACATTCAGCACTTCCATCATTAAAAATCAGCTGTATCCTGTCATTTTCACAAATCTGTTCCGTTGAGGAAACAGTCTTTCCGTCCATAACAGCAAGCGAATAGCCTCTGGAAAGCACAGCCAGCGGATTGAGGGCACATAGTCTTCCCCTTGCACTGACAAGATCATTTTTTCTTGAAATAATATAATCTTCCGTATATTTTCCAAGAACATCATAATATACATCGAGATCGAGCCTGTAATCATTAAATATATTAGAAGGATCGGACATTAGACGGTTTCTGGACAACTCTCCAAGAATGTTTCTGTATTCCGTTATTATGCTTTTTATCCTGCTCTCCAGCCTTATCTGAAAAGATGCCATTCTTTCCCTGATCTCTTTCCTGTCAGGTACGGCATATTCCGCAGCGTTAGACGGTGTTGAAGCTCTGAGATCCGCCACAAAATCCGAGATAGTAATATCCGGCTCATGTCCTACTGCAGAAATTACAGGAATATCAGACCTGAATATCGCCCTGCAGACTGTCTCTGTATTGAAAGCCCAAAGATCTTCAATGCTTCCTCCGCCTCTGCCAGTTATTATAAGATCTGCCAAAGAATATCTGTTTACATATGAAAGAGCTTCTGCAATATCTTCAGGTGCACCCGGTCCCTGCACTAACACAGGAACTATAAGAACAGAGCTGAGCGGCCATCTCTTATTGAGTATATTAAGAATATCATGAACTGCCGCACCTGATGGTGAAGTGATAACAGCTATTCTTGTCGGAAAAACGGGTAGAGGCTTCTTGTGAGTTTCATCGAACAGTCCTTCTTCATACAGCTTTTTCTTAAGCTGTTCAAATGCCATCTGCAGTTCGCCGGCACCGTCCGGAATTATCTTCTGGCAATATATCTGATATGTTCCGTCACGGGTATATACAGACACTTTTCCGAGAACAATTACATTCATACCGTTTTCCGGTCTGAATCTCAAACCGTAAGCCTGGTTTTTAAACATTACACAGCGGATGGCTGAATCAGCATCTTTCAGAGAAAAGTAATGATGTCCGGAAGAGTGTACTTTATAGTTGGAAATTTCACCTCTAACCAGAACAGATATAAGGTGTTCATCAATTTCAAACCGACTCTTAATGTAAGAATTCAGTTCGCTGACAGATAATGGCTTAACATCCATGTCAGTTTGATTCATTCAAAGACCTGTAAACAGAGCCCAGAAGCCCGTTTATGAACGATACGGTCTCAGGGCTGTCGAAGCCTTTGGCTATCTCAACAGCTTCGTTTATCGTTACAGATGAGGGAATATCTTCAAAGTACATCAGTTCGCATACAGCACAGCGCAGCACAGATAAAGCCGTTTTTGGAATACGTTCAAGTTTTCTTTTCTCTGAATAAGATGATATCATCCTGTCAATTTCATCAGAGTGCTCATATACGCATGTGACCAGTTTCCTGATATAATCCATCTGCTGTCGGTCCGGGACCGCGCTGAACAACTCATCGTCATCTATTAAACTATGGTAATGCTCCGCCTCAAAAAACTCATCAAGAACAGCATCCGGCGTATCATTAAGGAAATCCTCTGAAAAGCAGATCCTGACTGCGATCTGCCTGGCAACAGTTCTTGTCATACTTTATTTTTCGAAGGATATTCCGGAGACATGTACATTGATCTCCGCATTTTCAATACCGGTGGTGGATATGATAAGCGCACTGACGGAATCCTGTACTCTTTGAGCTACATCTACGATCTTCTCGCCATACTTTACTGTAATTATCACATCAACAATTATCCTGTTCTCATCGAACTGGACCTTTATCCCTTTCTGAAGAGTCTTCAGTCCTATCAGTTCAGCAAGCTCGTTTCCCGCAGTATTGGCAAATCCGGCAACACCGTCAACGTCATTAACCGCATTCTGTACGAGGCTTACGATGACATCCTCAGAAATATTCACACTTCCGGACTCCTGCTGTATAGTAATGTATTTATCTGACATATGCATACTTCTCCTTATAAATGTACACTGTATAATACCATATAAATATGCAAAAATAAAGTATGTCGGAGCTATAAAGAACAATTGCAACCTTGCATAAAAATGAAAGATATACTATAATTCTTAAACAATGATCAAATAGTATCGGAGGTAATGTCTGTGCCTTTAAAAATCATGCTCGGAGCTTTTGTTTTTTTAGTCGGGTGGCTCTGGTATTACCTGTTCTTCAGACAGTTCGTATATAATTTTACAACAGCGTTTCCACTGATAAGAAAAATGAGATCTTTAAATGAAGATCTCATCAGTCCCAATTCAAAACGATACACGATGGTTTCGGTGTTCACTTCAATTGCTATATGCACAGTCATAGCTGCTATAGTAGTGTTTCTCTGCCGGAAGCATTACTACTATATAATAGCATTTGCTGCCGGAGCATTGATCGCATGCCTGATGACCTTAAAGAAGATCAATCCGAGGAACAAAGCAATGTTTGAAGCGTTTTGCAATGCATATTACCGCTTTGTTCCGGATGATGAGCTCAGGACTGCAATGTTTAACAAGGATATACATAAAATGAAGCTTCGTCTGCATGAGATGGGAATATCCGTTAAAGATTCCTTCATACCGGATTTCACAGAGTAAAAAAGAAAGCCTTTTAAAAGGCTTTCTTTTTTTATAGTTTAAAGAGCAATGTGTAGATCGTCAGCAGAATCTTCGTCACCGCATCAATAATAACTGCGGGAAGTACCGGGAGCAAACCTGTCAAACCGAAGATTATTATCAGTGCCTTTATCGCTCCGAAAACAAGTGCTGAAATTTTAACTTTTTTTATAACTGATTCAGACAGCGTTACGGTCTGCGCAACTTTATCTATTCCTCTTCCGAAGATATGAACATCAGATGCCTCTTTTACAACTGGATGTTCATACAAAGAACTGTAAGTAACAGCTACATCGGCACTTTCAAGTATAGTCTGATCGGTTCTGCTGTTCCCGATATATGTCACCCAGGTGCTTTTATTCTTGTTTTTTATAAGATAATTCAGGGAGTTCTTTTTATCTTCCGGAGAGACCTCAGATTTGATCATATCAAAATTCAGTGCTGCGGCCATTTTTCTTGAACTGACCGCAGAGTCGCCTGTAAGCATGACAAGCTTTGCAGACCTGTCAGCTCTGAGCTTTTCGAGAGCATCGAAAGCTCCTTCTTTGATCCTGTCCGTGAAAGAAATAAATCCTGCATATTTCCCGTTTATGCTCAGATGTATAGCAGCGCCGGCACTGTCGCTGTAAGAGTGCGGCTCACAGAAACCTGAAACAAACGTGAATTTTCCTGCATAAACCTTGCTTCCGTTAATATATGCGCTTACACCTTTTCCCGGGTATTCCGTGAAACGATCCAGACTATATCTTTTCAGTACACTGCCGTCCACATTGTTCCTCAATGCCACTGCCAGCGGATGATCCGACTGGCTCTCTACTTTTGCGGCATAGGCAAGCAGTTCAGATTCGCTTATTCCTACCGGAACAACTTTTCTTATTTCATAATCTCCCTCTGTTATTACTCCAGCTTTTTCAAAAACGAAGCATGACGTATCACTTAGTCTTTCGATGATCCTGTTGCTTCTGATAAAGATACCATTCAGAGCGGAAGTAACAATACCTGAATCGAACACAAACAGTATAAGCTTTTTAAGTATCTGTGACTGAGAAACGAAAAGTATTATTACAGCGCGGCTTATCCAATCAAACCACATATCCGTAATAATCCCGGGTATTATAGCTATAATCAAAGCCAGAGGGATGCATACAAGCCTGAATATCCAGATTATTTTATATATAAGCTTTTCCGTATATGAACAGTCGGAGGAAGCTGAACGGATCATTCCGTTCAGCACATAACCAGTTGATTCGTAATATTCAGATGTCACTCTGATGCTTACCGGCGCACCGGATACATTTATACATCCTTCAGTTACATTATCTCCCGGCTTAAGGTTGATCAGAGTATCTTCACCTGTAAATATCGAATAATCGAACGCTCCTCTTCCCGCATCAACAACTCCGTCCAATGGTATTATACCGTCGTTCTCAACCTGGATAAGGTCACCACAGCGGATATTTTTTATATCCCTGTTTTCCGGACCATAGACTGTAAGTACATGGCCTTGCTTTAAACTGCCTATTGCTACAAGGTCATCAGTCGCCATCTGTTTCTTGTTTATTATGTCTTCCAGGATAAGCATGACCTTATAAATTATGACGATTACTACCGCTTCTGTATAGCTCCCGATAGCAAAGCACATGACAGAGCAACCGATAATAAGCGCTTCATCCTCAGGAAACGTTCTCTTATAGCTCTTTTTTATTGCCGTAAGGAACATATCATAAGATATGAGGAAAAACGGTATAAGATATGCCAGCAGTTCAACAATGCCCTGTACCTTAAAAAGGTTTATGATGATCAGTAAAACTGCTGCAGTTGCAATCTTAATGTAATCGGTAACCGTAATCTTTTTGTTTTCATCATACTCGGAGATCAGGTTTACAGATTCTCTCACAGAGTCCCTGATTTTACTGCTTATGGCACTTTTCTTTTTGCTTACATGCTTTCCCATCTGATACACCTCTTTAAAGGCGGTCGAACATAAATACTTATGTGGATAATATTAATATCTCTACTCTTTGTAGTCAAATGTTAAATCATAAATACAGACAGTATCTCCGTCTTTGACGCCCATTTCCTCAAGCCTTGAAAACACGCCGGATTCTCTGAGCATTCTGTCAAAAAACATCCTGCTCTCATAATCACTGAAATTAACTCTTGCAATCAGATTTCTGATCCAGTCACCTTCTATGGACCATACTCCGTCTTCCTCAGTAATAATAAGGTCATCGACCGATCCGCTTGTCGGAAGCTTCGGAACATAATCCGGCTCATACGGTTCAGGCACGGGGATATCCGCAAGCATTTCATAGCATTTATCAACAACGGGTTTAACGCCGATATGTGCTGCCGCACTGCAGATAAAGAAAGGATATCCTGCTTTTTCCGCTTCAGATCTCAGTTTATCTATCTGAGGATCGTTTTCTTCAAGCAGATCCGCTTTATTAGCAACGATTATCTGGGGTCTTTCCAGCAGCTTTTCATCATGTTTTCTCAGTTCTTCATTGATCATTCTCATATCATCTACGGGATCTCTGCCTTCAGAACCCGATACGTCTATGATATGCACGAAAAGCCTGCATCTTTCTATATGTCTGAGAAAATCGGTGCCCAAACCGGCTCCGTCTGCAGCTCCTTCAATGATCCCCGGGATATCTGCCATGACAAAAGAATTACCTTCATTTACATACACGACCCCGAGATTAGGAAAAAGCGTTGTAAAATGATAATTCGCGATCTTCGGATGGGCCTTGCTCACTACAGAAAGAAAAGTTGATTTACCTACGTTCGGAAAACCGATCAGTCCGATATCCGCAAGCAGTTTCAGCTCAAGCACGATGTCGAAACTCTCACCCGGAAGTCCGGGCTTGGCAAACCTCGGCGTCTGTCTGGTGGGAGTGGCAAAATGGATATTGCCCCAGCCTCCTCTGCCACCCTTGGCCGCAGTCCAGTTATTCCCGTCGGACATATCGTGCATGATGCTGCCGGATTCATAATCTCTTATTACTGTTCCTTTCGGGACTTTCAAATAGAGAGTTTTACCGTCCTTTCCGGAACATCTTTTCCCCTGACCGTCTTCGCCGTTTTCAGCAACATATTTTCTTTTATACTTGAAATCGAGAAGAGTGGTCATATTCTCATCCGGAACAAAGACTATATCTCCTCCGCAGCCTCCGTCTCCTCCGTCCGGTCCGCCGGAGGCAACATATTTCTCTCTATGAAAAGCCACGGCACCGTTTCCGCCGTTGCCGCTTCTGATCGTGATCCTCGCTTTATCAACAAAACCGGAGCTCATAATACACCTCTGAATAAAATATGAAGCCGGACATATGTCCGGCTTCCGTCCAATTACTGAGCGATCTCTTCGTATACAGAGACCTTTTTGCGGTCCTTG
>CACYDX010000172.1 GCA_902773255.1 Oscillospiraceae bacterium | reverse complement strand
GTTTGGCTGAGCTGCAAAGCGGCTCAGCCAAATGCTTTATGGCATTTCGCCATCATATAATCTTTATGCCAACCACTTTATCACCTTCGCCGGAACGCCGCCTACGACGGTGTTCGGCGGAACGTCCTTTGTCACAACTGCGCCCGCCGCGACGATCGCGCCGTCGCCGATGGTCACGCCGGGAAGTACCGTGACATTCGCGCCCAGCCATACATCTCTGCCGATCACAATTCGGGACGGGATCAAATTCGCCCGTTTCGCCGGATCCGGGTCGTGGTTCAGTGTGGCCAGCACGGCGTTATGCCCGATCAGCGTATTATCTCCGATCCATATGCCGCCCTGATCCTGGAAATGGCATCCGGAATTGACAAATATGTTTTTCCCAAAGTGGATATTCTTTCCGCAGTCCGTATAGAATGGCGGGAACAAACCAAATACGGGAAAGTCTGTCTGCCCCGTCAGCCTCCGCATCAGGGTCGTCAGCTCCTCCGGCGAGTGATATGTGTTGTTCATCTCCGCCGTGATCCGCAGAGCTTCCTGGGACAGCTCGTGCATATACAGATGATACTCCGATCCGGCTTCGATCTCCTCACCGGTATCCATTTTCGCAAGAAACTCTTTTAATTCCATGCCCGTCGTCTCATTTCAGATAAGTCCGGAAAAAGGTCTCGATCCTTTCAAAGGGGATCGCATCCTTCCCACCGCCGTCATAGAGATCGGTATGGGATACACCCGGAAGGGTGAGAAGCTCTTTGTTCTCCGCATACTTGCTGTCCTTTACCATATTGGCATAGGCGTCTCTGCCAAAATAGCAAGAATGGGCGTCTTCACCATGCAGTATGAGCACTGCGGAGCGAATCTCATTGCTATACTGCAGGATCGGCTGATTAAGAAAGCTCTCGCAGCCGATCACGTTCCAGCCTCTGTTGGAATTCAGGGAGCGGGGATGGTATCCGCGCCCGGTTTTATAATAATCGTAATAGTCCTTTACAAAGTAAGGCGCGTCCTCCGGGAGGGGATCCACCACACCGCCACCCAGCTTGTATTCGCCCGTCTTCAGATCCTCCAGGCGCTGTGCGCACATGGCAGCGCGCTTGGCGTAACGCGCCTCCTCGCTGTCCTCAGAGTCGAAATAGCCCTTCGCATTCACGCGGGTCATGTCATACATGGTGGAGGCCACGGTCGCTTTGATGCGGGTATCCAGCGCAGCTGTATTGATCGCCATGCCGCCCCAGCCGCAGATGCCTATGATGCCGATGCGGTCAGGGTCTACCTTATCACACAGGGAGAGAAAGTCCACCGCCGCCATGAAGTCCTCGGTGTTGATGTCCGGAGAGGCCATATAGCGGACGCTGCCGCCGCTCTCGCCGGTAAAGGAGGGGTCAAAAGCAAGCGTCAGAAACCCCCGCTCCGCCATCGTCTGCGCATACAGGCCGGAGCACTGCTCCTTTACCGCGCCGAAGGGGCCGCTGACGGCAATCGCCGGCAGTTTTCCCTCCATTCCCTTCGGAACGTACAGGTCAGCAGCCAGTGTAATTCCATAGCGATTCACGAATGTCACCTTGCTGTGATCCACCTTATCACTTTTCGGGAAGGTCTTGTCCCATTCCTGTGTGAGCTTCAGTTCTTCTGCTTTCATTTGCTTTTTCCTTTCTTCCATCTCATGGAGTGCGAATGTATTTGATCTTATGATCCTATTGTAACAGCGATCCTGATATAATCAAATACTTGTTTTTGATGTGTTCCTATGTTAATATTGCATAGGAGAAAGGAGCGCACAGGATGGACATTCTAACGATGCAATACTATCTCGCGGTAACGCGGGAGGGCACGATTTCCGCAGCGGCGGAGGCACTCCACATAGCGCAGCCGTCATTATCCCGACAGATGAAGGAATTGGAGGCTGAGGTCGGCGCAACGCTCTTTGTGCGCGGCAACCGCAGGATCACCCTGACCGAAGAAGGCATGGTGCTGCGCAGGCGCGCGGAGGAAATGGTCCAG
>CACYDX010000171.1 GCA_902773255.1 Oscillospiraceae bacterium | reverse complement strand
GACGAAGCTGCAGCCGAATACGGGAAGATAGACGGCTTTTTCAATTATGCAGGTGTTACACCTGTTTCTCCCCTGGATACCTGTGACAAGGAAACATTTGACAAAGTAATGAATGTCAATTTCCGTGCTGCGTTCTTTTGCTGTCAGCATGCGGTCAGACACATGAGAGAAACCGGTGGAGGTTCCATCGTGTTGACAGGTTCTCCTCATGCCTGGGGTGGAGAAAAGGATCGTGCTGCATACGCATGTTCCAAAGGAGTACTGATGACACTGATGTATCATATTTCCAAAAATTATGGTGTGGAGCATATACGCTGCAATTATCTTACTTTGGGCTGGACTCCTACTGAAGGAGAAGTGGAACTAAGACGTACGCAGGGGCAGACAGAAGCAGAACTTCGTCGCGAAGCAAGCAAAGTAATCCCATACGGTCGTATGAATGAACGCAGCGACTATATCGGCGCATTGGTCTATATGATGTCAGATGAGTCCTATATGCTGTCCGGCAGCGTTTTCCGCTGTACGGGAGGCTGGTACATCGGTACATCCATCCAGAACTGAATCCGGAGGAAAGCATGAAACAGGAATTGCTCAGCGTTGTATTCCCAGTTTATAACGCACAGAATTACCTTTCGAAGAGTGTTGGGGCTATCCTTTCGCAGACATATCGAAACATTGAAATTATCCTGGTAGATGATGGTTCCAAGGACGACAGCGGTAAAATCTGTGATGAGTATGCGCTGAAGGACAACAGGGTTAAAGTGTTTCATAAGCCGAACGGCGGGCATTCTTCTGCTGTAAATTATGGGCTGGACAGGGTTAGCGGCAGCTATGTTATGATCTGCGACACGGATGATTACTATGAGCCCGATGCATGCGAGATTGCATTGAACAGGATTCTGAATGAGCCTGAATGCGATGTGGTGATCTTTGCAATTTACAGACCGGATAAACAACCGGTCAACGATCCTGCGGAACAGGTTTGTTTTGAGAAAAAAAAGATTGATCTGGCACTTCTGTCCGGCCAGACTTATGATTTCTGTGATATCGGATTTCATGTTGAATCTACATGGGCAAAAATTATTCGTGCAGATGTTCTGCAGAAATACCATATCCGTATGCCTGAACAGCTTTTGCTTGCAGAGGATGCGGTCTTCTGCCTGAACCTTTTCGAGCACTGCCGGTCTGTCCTGTTTGACAGCAATCATATCTATCACTATGAGATCCGTTATGATTCGTTCTGCCATATGTATTCGGATGTGGCTGTGCGTATGCTTCCTTTAATTCTGGAAGAGCAGGAAATGTATGTGAAAAAATATCATCCCGTGGAGCGCGATTATATTGCCGCAAATGATAATGCGGTGTTTGCCTGGTTTAATGAAGCGGAGGAACACTATTTCTTTAACGAAAATAACAGCAAGTCCTTTTTTGATACTTACTGGGATTATAGAAAACTTCTCCTTCATCCGACGGTTATGAAACACATAAGAGATATTCGGTATTCAGAAGTACCCTCCAAAATGAGGAAAATCCGTTTCGCTTTCTATAAGAATCCGAGCTTTGTCCTGTTCGTCATGTATTATCTGACAAAGATAAAAAAATGAAACGAGTTTTGGTAACCGGGGTAAACAGCTATATAGGGAACGCTTTTATTGAGTATATGCGTCACTATTCTGCTGATTATACCGTACAAGGTATTTCAGTCCGGGATGATGCCTGGAAGGAAATTGATTTTTCGGTATATGATTGTGTGTTTGATGTCGCAGGGATTGCTCATGCGGATACCGGGCATGTTTCCGAAGCGGTCAAACGGCAGTATTATGCAGTAAACACAGATCTGACTGTTGCTCTTGCCCAAAAGGCGAAGGCGAGCGGAGTGAAACAGTTCATTTTTATGAGTTCGGCTATTGTGTACGGCAATTCTGCACCGATTGGAAGCATGAAATTTATTACAAAAGATACTGCTCCGGCTCCGGCGGATTTCTATGGCGACAGTAAATTGCAGGCGGAAAAGGGTATTCTGCCGCTTGCGGATGAAAAATTCAGAATAGTTATTCTGCGGCCTCCCATGATTTACGGAAAGAACAGTAAAGGCAATTATCCAACACTTTCCGCAATTGCTCAGAAGCTTCCCGTGTTTCCTAAAGTAAATAACTGTAGATCTATGCTATACATTGG